>JAQVEX010000056.1 GCA_028697555.1 Lentimicrobiaceae bacterium
TTATGAAATAATAATTTTCGAATTGTTGCTTTTCTATCACATTTCTTGATGTTTGAAAATCTTCATCGAAAGCAGCCTCTATAGTCGGATTGTAGCCTGTAAGAGCTTTGAAGGTTCTATAAACCACCATTTTACTTTTGCCATCTTCGGAAACAAATGCTTGTCCATCTTCACTTTCAGATTGACCTTGCGGTATAAGAAAGAGAGGGCAATCTACTTTGTAATTGTAGCGTTCGTTATAATACGAACCGTAATCAATGTCTTGAGTCTCTGTTTTAACTGAATTGTTCTTGCAACCAAACAAGAAAATTGCGGTTGCAAGTAAAAGTAATTTTATTTTCATAGTTTTATGGGATTATTTTCTGCCACTAGGTGCGGATTGTATACGCGGTGCACTCTTCTCAACTTTATCTACAGTTACGTTATCTTTAAAGAAAAAGAAGAAATAGCAAGCTCCGATAATATTTTTATTATTTCCTGTTGCTTTTCCAATCTTAGCTCCTTGTGCATTTTTGATGGTTCCGTCTCTATCTATATTTCCAATTTGTTTTCCGGCTGCATCACGTACATAACCGTTTGCATTAACTTGACCAAGTTTACCACCTTTACCATCTTTTATTGTTCCATCAGTTTCAATTTTACCGACTTGAGCTCCTCTTTCATTTCGCAATGTGCCGTTAGATTCAATTTTACCGATTTGTTTACCTGAAGCTACTTCCACTATACCATCGGATTTTACTTTGCCTAATAGTTTTCCGTTAGCATCGTATAGTTCGTGTTGTGTTAGTTTGTTAACTGCAGTGTTGATTTCACTTTGTGCTTGTACGTTGCCTATTGTAAAAATAGCAAATGCAATAACGCTGATAAATAAAAATAAATGTCTCATAATAATGGGTTTTTAAATGTTAATTAATGTATTTATTGTTTGAATGAAATTTTTGGGTTTGTTGTTTTGGTTTCCATAAATTTACTCTTTGCAAATGTACTAAAATCTTTGGTATCTAACCAATATTGGTATTAAATAATTATTATTTAGCCTTTAGCTATTAGCCCTAAACTCCGGTACCAACACCTAACAGACTCTATTTGTTAGGATGTATATTTCTTACAGCGTAATAATCAATATCTTGGTCTATACGTTTAATAGAGTTATCGGAAGCTTGGGTGTAGCAAAGTTCGTCTATTGTTTTAGCTCCACCCCACTCGTTTAGTTCGGTTTCTGATTCGTAGGAACATAAATATACTACATTATTGTTGCTCCAAAGTGGTTTGAAGGCTGAACCCATATCCGTATCTTCAAGTACTTGCATATTTGAGCCATCGATATTGGCAACACAATATGGTCCGTGAGCCAGGTCGCACATATCGAGCATTATTGCAAAAATTATTTTTGAACCATCAGCCGATATTCCTTTAAAAAAATATTCTCGTTCGGAATCGATGTTGTGTTCGTTCATATATTTGGACAAATCTAGTTTTTTAGACTTATTATATATTGAGCTGTAATCATTTGTTGTTTCACGTGAACTATACGGATGATAGCCAAATTTTCTTTCAAACTGGTCCCAATCAATAGTTGCAATTGTATTATCCTTAATTGAATATTCGTAATATTTTGTAAAGTTGTAATAATCCCATACAAAATCGCATTCTAAAAGAAGGCTTCCTTTTATGTATCTCAACAATGCCTTTTCGCCGTAGGTTTCAGAATAAAATTCTTTTGCCGGTTTGTTTAAATTAAAAAGCTCCTTTGGTTGTGCCGGTACAACGCTTAAATCTACTTGCTTTATAACTATATTTTCGTTTTGCAAAACCGTATAGTAAAACATATCGTCTTGGTCGGAGTATACGCAATTGAAAACAGGGTCGGTTTCTTCGGTAAACTTCATAATAGTGTGGTTTTCGGGATTGAAAAAGTAAAGTTCGGCGTTTTTTACGTAAGCTATTGGAAACTCGTTGTAATTTGCACTTTGGATTTCTTCGGCAGTTATAGGTTCGTTTGCATCTTTCTTCAAATCCAAATCGGGGAAAAACTCAGCAAATAATTCCAAATTTAGAAGATGCGTTATTTCGGAATAAGGAACAAACGCATAGAACATTCCGGACGCGTATGGCGCTATTTCGTACAAATTGTACGTATAATACAGTCCTTTATCGTCCATTAGGAAATTATTGTTAGGAGAAATTTTGTCGAAATCGAAGAAATATTGTTTTAACAGTTCGTCGCTCTCACCTTTGTTCTCTTTTCTCAAACTTTTCAAAAGTTTTTGTTTGATAACTTGTGCTAGAGGTTCTTTATAATCCGAAACAAAAATATCGGCTTCTTGAATTTCTTCCAAAGTATTCAAATTTACAATTACATTTTGTTGGGAATAATAACCGTGTGCTCCGCCTAGATATTCATCGCTAATTACTGAAAAATTCAGTAAATTTTCATTTTTGTACTCTATAATATTATAAACATTTCTGGTGTGCATATAAATATAATGTGGGACATTGTCCTCTCCCGATTCTAGGAGCATTTCGTTGTAATCGGCAGTGCTTTCACGGTACAAATTAATGTAGTTCTTTACATAAGTAGCTACGGCACTGTCGGGAGTCGATGCATTTGCACATTTTTCACCCAATACATTTTCGTAAAAAACTGATTGTAGCTTTTGCAATTGCTCTTTGGAGTTGAAGGTTTTTGGATATATAAATTTAATATCCAATGTAGCGTATGGCAAGCTGTCGGGCTTGTTGGGTAAAAGTTTTATTTTTTCTTGCATCACTATTGAGTCGAACGTAACTACGTTGACACCTTTTTTCTTAATCCCTGTACAAGATGCAAATATCAGGGAGATAAGCAGTAAATAAATTATTCGTTTCATATGTTAAAATTTTGAGTTAATACTTGTTTGTTTTTAGTTATTGGTCATTTTTTATTTAAAAAAGAGATATCCATCGGGCTGTTCTTTTATCCAACCTTTTTTGTTTTTATTTACGATTTTAGCATCGATTGTTTTGGCTTCATGCGTATTTATTGCTTTTGGATAACCATTTTCTTCACTAACACAGACTAATCCTTCGGGGGTATATTTGTATATATTATCGATCCAATAATAATTATTCTCGTCGATGTATTCCAAAGTTCTGGCAATAATTTCCCAATTTCCGTCACCATCAACGTCAATTTCGGAAACATGGTCTCTACAAACAAAGCTATCGAAAGATATTTTATTGAATGTTTTATATTTTTCCTGAAATATATAAATAGTACGTACAGCACACGCCATCAGTCCGTTACCCATATATAGAAATTCCATTCTAATATCTTTTAATCCATTACCGTCAATATCTCCTACCACAACTTTGGTATATTTCATTGCCATTGGGTGCACAGTTATTGGTTCATAGTGTGTTATTAAAAATTCTCCATCTTTATCAATAAGGTTAATGGTTGATAGGTCTTCGTTGCCTTCAGCACTATAGTACATTTGAATAGTAACAGAGTTGTTTTCTCCCAAATAATTTAGTATTGACAACTCGTAATATTCGGTTTCTTCGTACTTGGTTACCCATTCGGTATAGGTTTCAAGTTCCAAATTTGCAGGCTTTACTTTTTGACTCATACCTTGATTGCAAGAGATGACAATTAAAGCCATTAATAATAAATAATTTTTTGCTCTCATAGTTCTAATATTTTTTCTCAAAGGTATTAAGTGTTTTTTTATATTAATTATTATTCTGTTTAAATCTATTCTTTGCTGCTGCTGTTTTTTCTTCCGAATAGTGTACATTTAGGTTTTCGTCGATGATATAACAACGGAATGGCTCGAAAAGTGCAGGGAAATCTTTTGGGTCTTGATGATAGCGTGATTCTTCTACCCAAACGGTTACCACGCCTGGCTTTAAAGCTTTCCATCTAAAAGTCCCTGACTCACTACCGCCGCACATGTTCATTTTAGAGTTACTCTTCTCAACAAATTTACCTAAATATTCTACCAATTCGGCAGGTTCGGCGTGAGCATATACCTCATAAGTTGGAGGGATAATCTGGCGCCAACCTACGCGAATTTCACTTTTTTTCTTATGTCGGTCTATACATTTCTTAATCAAATCAATGGCTTCATTTTTCAGATTGTTTTCTTTTTCGCTCGAAAATTTATTTATTTTGTACTCATACGTTACGTCTTTGCCTTTTTTGTTCAAAACTACCGTGAACGTCCCTACTCTACTTTCGTCTGTAACGGCATGCTTTCGATTTTTGGCAGGCTTATTCATCTTGGCTATTATTTTTGTTAATTCATCAAAATCGGCGGCGGTAAAGTCAAATGCTACGGGATTTTGCATTTGCTTGTCTTGGTAAGAAGCATTATAGGTATTATCACTATCTTTTTTAACTGTTGCAGCAAGGCGATAGTTTATAGATTCAACGGAATAATCGAAACTTACAGAAATAGGTTGTTTTTTTTGAGCCATGTTACAGCCGATGCAAGTAAATAGAGAAAATGCTGTCATAATAATAATTTTGGGTTTCATGATCTTAATTAATTAGTTTATTTAAGTAATTATTCTTGCCATCTATTCTTGTCTGATTTCTTTTACAGTTTTTTCCACATCTTTAGCATGTTCGCTATGATGCGTAAAAACTCCTAATAATATTAATAAGTAAAATATTTTTTCATATTTTGAGCATTTTAATGGTTTTGTAGATAATTTAAGGACAAGTTGTATATGGATTGGAACATAGCCATTCTAATTCAATCCAACCTATTAGCTTTTTACCACTTCCGTCAGTATAGCACACTTTTGCCCAGTCTTTTTTCACATCTACAAATGTAACTGAAATTTCTTCATTTACAGTAAATGTAACTGTGCTTGTGCTATCAGGACTGCTACAAAACTTCAAGATTTGATTGCCATAATTTCGTGTTCTTGAAGCCAATATTGAGCCGTGAATCCAGCAATTATTGGTTTGTAAATCAATTGGTTCGCTTTCTTCGCTATAAATTTGAGGGTCTATTCTGAACCAACCATTCCATGCCTCGTATATATCTATAAGCCATTCTACATTTGTAGGAATGACTTTTATAACTTTACCGCCAGGACTTTCGCGTAGGTTTGCACCATTTGGGTCTGGGTCGTAAAGGTAGGCTCCGGCAATAGCTTCATTTTGTGGATTTTGGTTTACATACTCTGCTTTAAAACGTTCGGCAGTAGAGGGCTTCTTGGTTTGTCCGTACGCCAACACACTTGAACAAAGGATAATAACTGTAAAAATAATTTTTGATTTCATGATTTTGGGAATTATTGATTTTTGCACTGTGTAGTGCGTTATTATTCGTATTTATTACATTCTACATTAAATTTATTATCGATAGAAATAATGTACTTTACAGCACGAGGCTTAGTCATGCCGCTATCTGAAACTTTTAAATATGCAGTGCATTTTATAAATTTTTCATTGCGTTGCAATACAGGGAGTTCGGCGATATCGAAAAGCCTAAACTTTTCGGTAAGCAATTTCCCGCCAAAAAGAACTTTTGAAATAAGACGTATGATATCTTCATCAGAAATTTCTTGGTTATTGAATATATCTATTGTTTGAGCAATATGTGCAAGCGTTTCTCTTGAATTGCGTAGAATTTCATTGGTTCGGGTGTTAAATATTACGCTAAAGTGGTACATATTCGGGTCTGAGTCGAGTACTATGAAATCTTTCTTTACTTCATAAGATATGAACAGGAAACAATGAATTTGTGATGCATATTCGGAGACTTTGATTTTTCTTGTTTCTCCATCTTTCTTTATAATTTTTTCAATTTTACTTTGCTCTTCTTTTGTAAGTGTTATAAACTGATAAGTCATTGGGTATTTTTCTTTTTCTGTTAATATTTTTGTGTTTGCATAATTATGTCGTGTTTTATCTTGTCCGTTACAACTTGTAACGAAAAGTGATGATAACACCATTATAATTATTATTGCTTTTGTTCTCATTGTTTTATAGTCTTAATTTTATCTATTATTTAAGTTATTACATATGTATATTATCAATTAACATATTAAGCCTAACCTATTCGATATATTTCCATTTGTATTCGTTCAGGTAGCTTATTTTTTTATTCTCTATGTTGACGTAAGTTTTTTGCAATGCAGCTAATCTCATTCCGTTAAAGGCTCTATCGCCAATTTCTTCAATTGTATTGTAAAAATCCGAGTTAAAGAGTTCGGACGGCACTTTGTTTGTTTCATGCCATTCGCCAGTCTGGGCGTTCCATTGAACGATAGGCATATCTTCAGAATATTTATAAAATGTAAATCCCGTCTGATTGTCATCAGGCATTACCTCACCTGAAAAATTATCTTTAATTGACAGTAATTCACTACACGAGTTCAAGTCGTACACATTAAGCGTCCGAACATTGCTTGTGCCATTACTCAATACCAGAGCATCAGCTACAACGCATTCAAATGCTGTGGCATCTTGAACTGTGAATGATTTTACATCTTCACGCTTTGCTTCAACTCGAATAATAAATCCGTCGTAATTTTCAGCCCAGCTACCGCTAATGCGGCGTAAGTCATCTTCATAGCAAAGTGTTTCGTTTTCTTGTAATGGTTGTAATGTGATAATTTCAATCTCTTGGGTTTGCTTGTTGTCCTTTTTATTGTTAGTACAACCTACCATAGTTAGTACAATTAAGGCGAGTAATACAATTTTTTTCTTCATTTTATTAATGTTTTTAGTTTAATTAAATTTTAATCGCGTAGCACGTATGAGCTGAAAATTCCATGCATTTGGTGTGCTATCTTATTGAGAATTGCTATTTCATCTTCGTTTTCTGCAATATTCTTATCAACGTTGCCAACGGAATATTTAACATTTTTGCCATTTTGTCGGTAAAGACGTTTTTCTGAGTCTTTGTCCTCATTTTGTTGTTCAAAGGCAAAAGTAAGTGATTCATCGTCGAACATATACTCTGCATAAGTTGAGAAAATCCCATGTTGAGATTTAAAAATCACCATTTTTAATTCTCTTTCGTCGGGTGTATAATAGAAGTAGATTTTTTCGTTGTAAAAACGTGCGCCAGGCTCTCTTTGGTCGTATTTATTGTCTTCTAAATAAAGGCAAACCAAATCGTTGGTTTTACCTTCAAGTTGTGATTTAAGTTTATAATACTGCGTGCGAATTTTTTGCACATCTTTTGCTGCATCTTGTGCTTGTATTGCCGTAAGGCAAAGCATTGTAATGATAATAGTTATAATTAATCTTTTCATTGTTTTATTATTTTAATTTTTTACTTAAATCTGTACCATTTTTAATAACCTTAAAACCTTGTACTTGCACCACCGCCACCACTACTACCACCACCCCACGAGCCGCCACTACTCGACGAACTCGATGATGAACCCCATGATGAACTGTCGTCATAGCTTGATGAACTAGAGCCTGAACTTCCAACATATGACGGATATTTACGGAAACGGTATGTTAAATCTTCAAAGTGTTGGCTTCCACATTTTTTGCAGGTAAAAGTGTGGCGTCTAGTGCGCATGTAAATATTTTCTTCCGTTGTTGGCTCCAATGAAATAAGTTCCGAACCTTTCTCGAGTTTCATTTTGCCAATTGACTCACACGCTTCGCAAATCAGACCTCTTCGTAATCTTCTACGCCAAGGAATGTTGATGAAAAGCAAGTAAGGGATAATGATATAAGGGACAAAAATAAAGTATGCAATTAAGTTCGCAGGTTTAATTCCTCTGTAATTAATTAGTTTTTGATAAACGTTTTTACCTTTTTTCACATCTTTCCTTCTCTTGTAGTGGGCATAACCTAAAAAGGCTAACCCAAACAGTGTCCAAATAGCGAATCCAAATATTGCATCTCCATCGTCGCCGCCGCTCATAGTTGTGCCAAGGAACTCCTCGTTGTCGGGGTCGGCAAGCCGCTTTTGTACTGCAATAAGCCCGGCTTCGAGGGCTTCGCCGTACTTATCTTCGGTCAAATAAGGCAGCATTATTTTTGTTTGGATTAGCTTACAAATTCCGTCGGGAAGTATAGCCTCAAGTCCATATCCTGTTTCGAATGTTATTTCTCTATTGCCTTCCTCTAAATTGAGCAAGATGAGCAATCCTTGGTCTGTTTCTTTTTTGCCAATACCCCAAGTGTTGAATAGCTGATTGGCAAATTCGCGTAATGTAGCGTATTCGTTATCATCAAAATTTGGTAGTACAACTACCGCCACTTCCACATCGAATGTGTCGCGTATTGTGGCTGCTATGCTGTCGATTGCGATACGGTAGCGTTGTGCAATAAGATTGTTCGGATCGCTAGTATAGCGAGATGCATCTTGGAGTTGTACATTAGGTACATCTTCTACGCGGTATCTAATATTAGTTTTAAGGACAACGCTGCTTTGTAGCCTACTACTCGTAGAGCGTTCTTGCTTTGAAATAGCTATTTCTTTGTTAGAATCCTCATGGTTTCCAGCAAAGCTTACCAACAAGGCAGTTGCAATAAAGATTGTAAAAAGAATAACAACGCTTTTTATTACTCCGCTACTATTTGCACGTCTCATTTCTTTATTGTTTTTATTTTCATAATAATCTACTTTTATCTGAAGATGCCTTGCATATCGGCAACATCGGTCTCTCTCATTTTACCGTCAGATGCTTTTAATTTCAACTGTCGACAAAATGTCGACAGTTCAGATTTTTCCTCTTCCGACATCCTCTTTTTTACACGATACCAATAGTCTCTGGGTTTACTGCTTTTTGTTAGTACTCCAACTACATCTACCACAGAAAAACACCATTCTTCTTTTTCGCTGTCCCATACAGTGCGAACTTCTTTATTTTCATATAATTTTATTTCATTCATTTCACTACTCATTTATATTGAAAGTTAAATTTTAAATTGTCATTTTTATGGCAAATTTAGGTTTTATTTCGTAAATCTCGTTGTATATTTATCTTTCTCTTGTAAATGAGCCGCCACCTTTGTATGTGTTTACAATACATGTGAATTCCCAGCCGCATTTTGGACATTTTATAACATGATAAATAATATCATCAATCCAATACCCGTCTTTCTTATGTTCTCCTACAGCACAACTGCCTTCTACGAAGATAAAGTTTTCTTTTTCAATTAGTTCTTTAATATATTCTATGGTTTCTTCGTATAGTTCCGGTGAAATAAAGTTATGAACTTCTTTGATATCAAAACAATGTAAACATGTTTCTGAATATTTTGTTGTACCTACCGGTTCAAAAATAATCAGATTTTCTTTTATTGCTTTGTGAGTCAACTCTACAAGTTGCCGAACATCCTTTTCGACGTCTGCATAATGAAAATAATTAGCTTTCGGGAATATCATTAAGGGCCAGAAAACATCACCGGCTTTATTCTGTACTTCTATAACAATAAAACCGCGTTCACATTCCATGATTATCTTGTATTCGCAGGGTAAATAATGGTATTCTAAATAAAAAACGCACATTTGAACAGGTCCCCAATATTCGACAAGCTGAACATCTTTACCAAAAATTTCCAACATGATTTTATGGCAATTTTTCATGTTCTTAGCAGATATAGATTCATCTTCAAGTATAAGTTCCATAATTTTTCTCCTTTTTCTTTGCTTAACCATTAAGGCATTAAGGCGCATTAAGTTCTTAACTATCCTTAATATCTTAATGGTTTATTTATTCCCACTAACGATACATAGCCAATTCCAAGCTATCCATATATTGTCCTAACGACATGTTGAACTTCTGATAATCAGCATTTTCAAATTCTCCTTTCATACATGGAACAGTAACATTTACGTTCTGAAGCTGATTAAAGAACGTTATCATAATTGGGACTTTTATTATTGTCGATATTCCGCGAATTGTCATATTTCCGGCTTCTTCTAGTTTTAAAATTTCCTCTTTTGAAGAAATGTCCATTTTTTCATTATCGACTAGAATTTCTACATTCTCGTAATAACTATAAATCATGCTTACAGCTTTACATATTTTATCCCAGCCGACTGCGTACGTCAGATTAAATGTTGACGCCAACCAACCGTTTTCTTCTGTTACTCCTAATAAAAGCATATGTTATCCTCTTTTTTAAATATTTATATTTGAGTTAGTTGCATTTTGATAATTTTTCATCATCCTTAATCTAATAATCCAACATGTTTTAACATGGCTTTCCTTTCTTCATCGTCTTCTGTAGGTTTTTCTAAAAACTCAAACATAACAGAAAGACTCATAAAATCTCTCATAAAGGCTTCATCACCGCCTTCATGTACGATGCTTTCCACAATACTAGCCATTTTCTGCAGTTTAGTACCGGCATCATCTATTCCTTGCATGTAAGTTAAAGCCATAATTTGTCCAATGTCAGCCACATCTTCTTCGCCAAATGTGTGACACTGTTTAACTAACGGAATAAATTCTGTGAAAATTTTTTCACGTTCGCTTTTTACCTTTTGTTTCAATTCATCGGTTATTTCGGGTGAATTGCTAAAATTGTCGTAGAGAAAATTGAAAGCTTTTATAGCTATTTTTCCCATTTTCGTTCCTAATTCGTTTGTTGTCATAACATTATTTATTTATTTATTTATTTATTTATTTATTTATTATTGTTTAATTGTTTAAATTTTTACATTGTAAGTTTAGTTGGCTTGTTCACTTACTTCTTCAAATTCATAATCAGAATTACCCCACTCTTCAGTTTCGTAGTCCATTGCGTAGAATGTAATGATTAGCACTTCTTTGTCTTCCCTTTCTTCAATTCGCCATGGCATATTTGTCCATTCGGAGGCTGCTCCAACTATTGGTGGTTCGCTGTTGAATTTTACATTTATTTCTCCATTTGAAAGCGTTCCGGTAAATGAAACAGGCTCTTCCTCTATGCCATATTCATTTGATGTAACGGTTCCTGTTACTTCACCATTAGAATTGATACTTAATCTTACAAGGGTTTCATACTTTAATCCTCCCGAATAAAAAGCTTTTTCCTCAAATTGTTCTACATTGTTTTTTTTACCTGAATTGCATGCCGTAATTAGTGTTAGCGGTAATATTACTAATGCAATTAAAATCATCAATTTTGTTCTCATATTTTTAAATTTTAAATGTTATTAGTATTTTTATATTATTTTCTTTAATTAACGAAGTTTAAAAGTGTCATAGCTATAATTATTAATTTTGACTTCATCTTAACCCATTATTAAAACTTTGTACTTGCTCCGCCTCCTACACTGCTGCCTCCACCCCACGAACCACCACTACTTGAGCCGCTGTCGCTACCCCAAGAGCTGCTGCTCGAGCTGCTACTTGATGAAGGCTCAACGTACTTATATTTAATATCCTCAAAATGTTGATGTTCGCAATTTTTGCAGATAAAAGAGTAACGCTTGATACCATCTTGTCCTATTACGGCTTGTTGTATTATTTGAGCTTTACGCTTGTGCTTCATAGAACCGTTTGATTGGCAATTTTGACAAACAACGTTTCTGCGTGTTTTTCGACGGCGTGGACAGTAGATAAAAAGTACATATGGCAGAAATATATACGGAATCATGATGGAAAGCATAGTGATAGTAGCTGGGTCTGTTGAGTTGGCATAGATAGCTTTTTGAAAAGGATTTTCGGAGTTTTTAATGTTCCTTCTTATATTGTTTTCCCACGGGATTAGCAATGCCAGTCCCATTAGTGTCCATACAAATATGAAAATTAGCACTACATTATTTTGCCAGGTTAACTTCATAACCAGCCAGATTACTAATATTAGTATTAGAAATAATAATAATAATTTGTTGGTTTTTGCTTTCATTTCTTCTTATTAATGCTTTTTAGAGAAACAATAGGTGCGTTCATAGTCAATCAACATGATTCTTGGGCTTTTTACATATCATCGTTACCAAGCGGATTTCCCTATCTGAAACAATCGGGTAGCGCAAGCAGCTAGGCATTATTGTTTTGATAAAATTGAACATAAATATTCTGCTTTTTATTACTCTACAAGTTCGGTTTTGAAATAATCTATCAGGAACGCATCTTCATGTGGCACAAGGGTTACTTCGTTTTTGAAAACCAGCCCATCGCCGTAGTCCACAGTTACCAGATATTTTAAGCCTTCGATGTGAGCAATGGAAACGTTTTTAAGCTTTTGCCCTACCTCCATTCCGTTGCCACGCCCGAATGGCGACCACATCTTAACTCCTACAGGATAAATGTCTTTCCATTTGTTTTGAAATCCCATTTCTGCCGCTTTTTGCTCCTCATGGGTCTCAAAGTTTGGATATTCAAATATCTCCATATATTCGGTATAATAATCGTAATACCGTTCTGTGCAAATCTTTTCCTCATCGGGAAAGCAGAAGGCGTTTTCTTCGTCGGCACAAGTGAAAACAAGCCCTAGCCACTCCTCGCCTACAGAGATTTCGTCATTGGCTTTCTGAGCCTTGCCGGCACATCCCGCCAGTAGTATAGCTACAATCGTAGCAGCAAATAAAATGTTATTATTCATTGGTTTATAGAATTTGTAAAATCATAAATGGGTTTATTACTTCATATCATATTATTAAAGCGCACATTCTTCGTACTTGTACCAGTTCTTTTTTGATAAGATTGACTCATGTGCTTTGTCGAATGTGTTACCGTCCTCAAGCCAATAACGCAGCACGTATTCTCCCGGATACTCATCAATGCGATCGGGTAGGCTGTTTACCAGTGCAGACATTTGATCACCGGAAATATTATTGGTTTCGCAATATATTTTCTGTAACTTTGGATTGTTTGACAAATCCAACGCTGTGAGCTGATTACGCGGGCAACTTAACGTTTCCAACTCTGTATTAGATAACAAATCCAATGATGTAAGCTGGTTGCCGCCACAATACAAATCATTAAGCTGCAGATTTTTGGATAAATCAAGCATACCTAGTTTATTATTTCCACAATTCAGCCACTTAAGATTTGAATTATTTGATAAATCCAATGTAGTAAGCTGATTACCAAAACAACTTAGGCTGATGAGTTCAGGGTTGCTAGATACGTCCAACGTCGTTAATTGATTATGTGAGCACTCCAGATTAGTTAACTGCAGGCTATTTGATATATTTAGTACGGTAAGCTGGTTGTTGTAACAATGTAGCATAGCCAATTTTGTGCTATTTGACGCATCCAGTTCAGTAAGCTGATTGTGTGAACATTCTAATTCAATAAGTTCAGGGTTGCCTAAGATATCCAGCATAGTGAATTGACCACTACGACACCACAGCGCATTTACCTTCCCGTGTATAGTAACGGTTTGTGCACCAAGCTTATACTCTGTTTCAGCATTTTTGCCAAAATTGGTAACAGTCTCTCCTTCATCTTTTATTCCATTGTTATTAAGGTCAATCCAAACGTCAGTTCGGTCGGCTTCAGCAGCGTCTATAGTTAATTTGATAGTTTCCCCCACTTCCTTGGCGGTGGTTAGTGTTATATAACTTTCTTGCGTTCCTCTTGTACAACCAATTAGCAGAATGGCTGCAAGTGCGATGACAGCAGTAAAAATGTTTGTTTTCATGTATTAATTGAGTATTTGTTTAGTTTTATTAATAAGATATTTTGAGTTTATTTATGTTTTTATCGTAACGTGAATAATAACCTACAGCAAAACTTACAACTTGGTCGAATATGGGTTTAGTAAATTCAACAAACAAATCTTGTTCTGGTGGAGGCATAACGGCTTCAAGATTCGTCATTTTGAGTTGTTCTTTTGACAAAGCACGTTCGTCGCCTTTGTACGTTGCCCATTCATTGACCCACACAAATTTTCCTGGGAAATTGCGATGTTGTTCTACGCGGTTAGTGCTAGCATTAATTATTTTCGCCGAAAGGACTCCTTGCGAGATGACCTCTCTTTTGTAAGTAGTTAGTGTTGCTTTTACTGTTCCGTACACATCTTGAGATTTTCCGTCTATTGTGGTTGTTCCCACCAATACGCTATCTTTAGAAACTTCCTTTGTGTTTCTGATTTCGCGCATATTTCCAACCGAGAAATCTTCGAAATTAAGCACTAAATATTGATCGGGATTATTCAATCGTTCTCTTCTAGCCTCTTCGTAAGTATAGAGACGGATAAACTTGTCTTCAGTTACATCACAAATTTTAGCCATCAGATTGTTGTAGAAAAAATCGGCAGAAACCTGATATCTCCTGGGCGTAAGAGGTTTTTGTACTACCACCTTGAGTGTGGCTGCATACAAAGCGTCTTGAATTTTTTCGTCAACATCTTTATAGTCAGGTACATATTTTTTGACTCTCATAAAATGGAAATAAGCCTCTCTGGCATCCTGAATAGTGTTAGTTTTAAGCAGACGTTCGCCTAAATTGTATGCTTCTTCTGCCGCCAAAGGCAATACATTTCTTAATTCTTTGCTGTACTGCTCAGGTTGAGGAAAAAGCTCCAATGCTTTCGGACAGGTATATATTGCGTCGGCTATTGCGTTAAGAGCCAAATATTCTTCTGCTACAATGGAATACTTGTTAGGAGCATTGGCATCTAACGCATTTTGAATCTTTCGCAAGCCATTTTCTTTGGCTAAAGGGTATGCTATCTGTAATACCTCAAATGATTTTTTATTCTTCGGATTTGAGCGTAAAGTTTTTATTGCACTCATTGAAGCTCCGTAATAATCGCCGTGTTTCAATGCTCTTTTGCTAGACGAACAATTGGCACACAATAAAGCAATAATTAACAAAATTGGTAAATAACTAAGTTTTTTCATGCTGTGGTCTTTTTTTATTAATTCGTATGTTTATAATATAGTATTTTAAATTTTCAATCTCCCAAAAATCCTAAACCTCTGACTATCGGATTCAGGTGATAAACATCGTCATCGCCGAGGCGAAGCCAACCTACCAATCCGAAAGCTGTTCGTGCCAAGTAGTTCATCATGGGTTTTTGCATTCCGTATTCATCGGTATTAGTCACAGGTTCAGCAAGTAAAATCTCAATTTCGTAGCCTACAGGAAAAGTTGCAACAAGTTCGCCTTTATTATTTTTTTGACTGTAAAGTTTAACAGGTTTCAGTAGCTTACCTTTAACATCCACATAGTAAAAGGGCTGTTCAACTTCGGCAACTTTGTAGTTATTAAATTTTAACTTCTTCCGTTGGTTGAACATTTTGTTTATATTTCCCGATATGTAAATAATTCCGTTGGAATTGATGCACATTTCTTCTGCAGCTTCCGACCAAATGGGATTGTTGTTTTTGTCGGTAATATAAAAAGCAGGGTCAACGCTTGGACCAGGCGAATAGATAATGTTCACATGTTCGCCCATTGATGAGTTTTTATACCTGCCCAACAAAGTATAATCGGAGTACTCATCAGCGTCGTAGCAAGGGTCGGTAGTTGGTAAACTATGACAGTTTTTGTTTATTAGCGTAAAAGAGTCTTTCAAGTAGCCAAACCTTGAGCCATCAGCATGTTCAGAGTTAGCATTAATCCATATGTATTGTGGGAATGACTTTTCGGTTTGAGCAAAAATTAGCTGTACGCAAAAGATAAATAAACATGTAAGTAATAAGGTTTTTTTCATAGGTTTGGTTTTTTTTACAAATATATATAATTTAAGTGGTTTTTCAG
>JAQVEX010000057.1 GCA_028697555.1 Lentimicrobiaceae bacterium
TAGCTTGAACGAAAAGAGTGAAGCTTACTTATTACAAAACAGCTCAACAAATTCGCAGACTATCGCTCGCTTTACAAAAGCGAGCGAGCGGAAGTTAATAATTATTTTTAGCTTCGTTTAATATAGTCTCAATATCCTCATCAAAGAATGTCTTTATCAAGTAATATTCTTTATTATTCACTTTAAATTTCAACATTTCTTTATTTTGTTTTTTAGCCATTCCAAATTCACAAGGCATAAGTCTGATGTCTTTTATTTTAATACTAGCACTTTTACTTTTTAAATAAAAAAATTTAAATGTATTGAAATATAATATATCTTTTTCTATATGAATGTTTTCTACAACTTTATTAATAATTTCTATTTTACTTATTCGAATATGTACACCTAATACAAATAATATAAATAATACGATACACTGAACATAAAATGGAACCTCACTAATAACACTATAACTATATAGTAAGTGAGCTGTTAAAAGAACAAATAAAAAAAGAGATATTACAAATATTATCATGTTTGTTAAATGTAATTTGTAAAATTTGCTAGCATTCAGGTTTGTTTTCAAATTCATAGATTTATAAATTATATTGTTTCAACTTTTAACCAACCATGTTAATATGATGATTATTATATATAGACATAATCATATTAGATATTATGAATATTGTTAATGCTGTTTAATTTTGTTTTTAATATAGTCTCAATATCTTCATCAAAAAATGCTTTTATCAAGTAATATTCTTTGCTATTTATTTTAACCCTAAAAGCAGATTCCTGTTTTTTATCAAATGTATCAATATTGTGCGGTATTAGTTTTATGTCCTTTATATCACAACTGTCTTTTTTACTTTTTTTACATAAAATATTAAATGTTTCTATTTGTACAGAATTTTCTCGCATTTCTATTGAGCTTGTTATTTTATTTACAAATGCTAACATTCTAATTATTATAAACAAAAATAAAATTATTCCATAGCACAGTGTAAACCATGAAACTATCAACAAGTATATATATGAATCTGCTCCTAAAAACATTAAAAATGATAGTCCTCCAACCAAAATAGGTGAGAGACAAATGTGTTGTATAATTCTCTTTTTATATGTTAAGTAATATTTAATACCATTACTATTTGTAGAATATTTACTCATGGGTGTTTATAATAATTTCTCTCAAAGATAATCTGTTTTTCATAAAACAAATATATTTTGCTAAAACCCGCTCGCTTTACAAAAGCGAGCTAGCAGCGGTGTATTAGTTTCGAGTTTTGAGTTTCGAGTATCGAGTCCCAAGACTCGTAACTCATAACTCGTAACTCAAAACTCCCCCGTAACCCGCACCCCGCAACGCGTAACCTATTTAACCGTAACCCTACATCCTGCCGAATGTGAGCCAAACTCGGGAGCATAATAGCACTCGGCTACTGTTATGCCGTTGGAGAAGCTGCCTTTTTGCGTTGCAAACAGTTCGTATTCAAAAACGTATTTTCCCTTAGGCATATATTCAATAAAAAACTCGGTTGAAACATCTTTTACGGCTTCGTAGTAGCCAATACCGTTTTTGTATCTGTACCCCGAAAGATTTGAAACAGGTTCGAAAGTAGCGGCTCGCATGTTTTTAATATGAACGTATTCCAAATTTCTGTCGGTTTCAATAACCATGCGTACTACAACTTTGTCGCCGACTTCAAGGTTAGTGTTGTCAATTTCAATAAGTTGTCTGCCGCTTTCGGAAGTTTCTATTTTGTACAGTTGCATTTCTATGTTGAAAGGATTATCGGTATTGCCTTCGGTAATTTTATCAAGGTCTTGATAGTATTGCCAATACGTTGCACCCCACGAAATACAAGAGTTAGGATTGTTAATTTGTAGCTCAACGGCATCGGCTTTATCGAAATAATCGGCTTTAAAACTCTTTTTAAAGTAACCGCTTCCGGCTTCCTGCTTTGTATTGTCGCCGGTTATTCGCGGATTTATTTCCTTGCCGTTTAGTATTATGCTAACGGGTTTGTCTTCGTTAATAATATTATCGCCGTAGGCAGTAAGAGCATATATTGCATTGGCGGTAGATGAGTTGGTCTTCCAGCGGTTGGTTTGCTTGTTTTTCAGCAGATTTACCTTCAATCTATCTACCGAAGTTTGGTCGTTTGAAACAGTGCTGAAAGTTTCAATCATCATTGTTGTTGTTTCTATAGGCAATTGATACCAATACGGAGTGTTTGGTTCTTTCCAATACATTCCTAATTCGGGTTTGTACAACGATGTTTCTTTAAGCGAACGCATAATAAGCTCCGATGTATTGTAGTTTTTGTTGCCTTTCATGTAAATAGCCATGGCACCTTTTAAGTAGTTGCTGTAATTAGTCCAGTACTTGTTTGTTTGCTCTTCGTAATACGAAATTGCGTCTTGCAAATCTTTGCTGTACGGATTGGCAAAAAAGCTACGTGTGTAAAGGTAATGAATTATACCGGAGTGTAAATGCCTATTGGTTTTGTAGTCTTTATCGTACTTTTTGATATCATCGAAAGTTTCAACAGCTTTTTTGTCAATATAATTGATTGCCTTATCAATATTGGGTTTTATCTTGTTTAATGTTTTGCTGTCGATGATATTGTTTTTGATAAGTTTTCCGAAACCTGCAACAATACTTTGAGTTATGTAAACGCTACTTTTTGAACCGGGGAACCACGACCAGCCGCCGTCGTAGTTTTGTGCGTCTATCAGAAGCTGAATATCTCGGTCTTGCCTGTATTTAATATTGTTTAGGTTAAACAACTGACCAATATTCAGCTTTTGCTCTTTTTCGCTGATAGCATCCATAACCCAAGGAGTTTCGTTAAGTACAACAGATTTAAGCTCCTGATTTTTTTCCAAATTCGATAAAAATGTTTCAGGCGTTAGTTTTTGCCAGGTTTCAAAAGTGTGGCGTATCTTTTCGTTGCTATTTGCAATGTGCGAAGCCAAAGTATTAACATAAAAGCGATTGAAAATAACGTCTGTTAATTTTGAATCGTTGTTGGTAACGTAAGGCAGAGCTTGTATAGCGTACCAAATCGGGTTTTCGGTAAACTCAACAATTATGTTTTCGGTTTGTATTCCGTCATGGTCGCTGAGCGTAATTCTGTCTAAATTAATAGTAGTATCTGCATTTCTGCTTATTTCTATCGGGAAACTTTCGGTAACCATCATACGGTTAGGCAAAATCGGCATAAATCCTTCTTCACCGTCCGAAACATTTTTGTTTTTAGCAATAATGCGATAAATAACAGCTTCGGCATTGTTAGGAATATTAATATTCCAATATGCTTGAGCACTGTTATCGGTTTTAATCGAAACATTTTTAACATTGTCGGTATTGTTAAAAGCATCGTCGATAGGATTCATGCTTATTGCGTCGAAAAGTTGCAAATACGTTTCAACATCAATGTTTTCGGAAGTATTGTTCGTTATTTTAGCACTTATGCTGATTGTATCGCCTTGGCGGAAAAATCGTGGCATATTCGGAAATACCATAAGGTCTTTTTGCGAAACAAAATTTTGCGTAAACGTACCGTGCTTAAGTTCGGTGTTGTGGGCAATTGCCATCAATTTCCATTCGGTCAGCGATTCGGGAAGTGTGAATTTTACAACAAATTCTCCGTCTTTATTACTCAATAAGTGCGGATAAAAGAAAGCCGTTTCGCTTAAATCTTTTCTGTAGCTGACTTCAGGTTCCTTTTCGCCTGTGCCGGCATTTTCCGTTTCGGGAGCAATGGCTTCTTTAGCCGATTCTTCTCTGTAAACTTCTTCAACAGCATTGCTTAGTACGGCATAATCCATTGTAACAATTTCTTCCTGCGCCGATTTTAACTTTGTTCCAGCCCCGTCACCCGCCATCGACATTCTATACATTATCACACTTTCGTGATGTCCCGTCTCAAACAAGTATTCGTAGTTAATTTCCGTATCTAAAATAAAATCTAACAACTTGTTTTCTATACTAAAATCAATTGCACTATATAAATTTCGGTAATTTGTGCTACTGTTGTAATAATTGTTGCGATTCGTCCTGAACGGAATATTAAAACTCCAACCGTTAGGATAAATTGCATCAAGCGATGCATCATACATTGATGCTAACACTTCTGCTACTTCCGGAAGATTTTTGTTGTTTTTTATGGTAAACGTCCATTCTTCCTCGGCTCCCGGAGTTAGTTTAGAGCGTAGCGTTTGCTGAGCAATTTCGAGCTTTTTATTGTCGTAACCGACAATGATTTCAATATTTTTGCTTAAGTAGTGATTATCCCTTAGATAAAAGGCGTTAATATTCACATTTCCGCGTTCTGCTTCGGTTATAGGTATGCTGAAATTTGTTTGCTTGTTGCTGAGTTTGAATTGTTTCTGAAAAATTATACCGTCAACGTTGGTAGCTTCAACAAAAATCGTAGCATTGTCGAAAGGCACACCGATTATAAAATCAATAACATCGCCGGGTTGGGCTATACGTTTGTTAGCTTCAAATAATAGATTTTCGCTTCTCAAACCCTTATTACTGCGTGAATCGAAAACGGTAAAATATTTTTTATAATTCACAGGATTGCCAAAAGCGTCTTTTGAGTTAATTTCTACAACGTAGAAGCCGGTTTTTAATACTTTGCCGACTTCAAACTTATTATTATCGGGAGTAGCAAATTCGGTGTTCAGAATTTCTTCTTCAACGCTCCATTTGGTATAGTCGTCTTCGTCGTTATAGATTTCATTTTTAAATAGTTTTTTAAACTCATTTTCGTCAATAACAAACTTATTGGGTTTATCCCAATCTTTTTTGTATAAAGCCACATCAGGTTCGCGAAGTTTTTGTAGAACAACAGTACCCGAAGCTGCCTGCTCTTGTCCGCCAAAATTTTCGGCGCTTATTTTAAACGAAAAGCCGTTTTTAGCATCAATTTTATCGCTAATATCCGTTGATATAAGCAATGAATTGTACCCTACCACTACACTTTTTTGGAAAGAATGCGTTTCGCCGTTAATATCAACAACATCGACATAAACGGTAAAGTTGTAGTAAGGCATATATTTCTTTTCAATTTTACGGTCGGCAACGGCATCAAAAGCAATGACAAACTCCCCCTTATCATCGGTTGTGGTAGAACCGTTTAATATTTCCACCTTATCATATTTGAAGGGTATGGAATAGTAAAAATAACTTCTGTAAAACAGAACACTGCGTTCAACTCGGTAGTTGACTTTGGCGTTGGAAACGCTTGTTCCGCTGTAGCTTGTAGCCGTTCCGCTTACCTTAACTTCTTGATTTAGAACGTATTCTTCCGATACGGGTGCAAAATCCACAAAAAACTTGGGACGTTTGTATTCTTCAACCCTGATGCTGTGGTACAAGTCTTTGCCGGAAACGGTGAAGCGTCCGGTAAGTCCCGAAGTAGGCAAGTTGAAAGAACCCGAAAATGAGCCGTATTCGTTGGTTTTAAAAGATGTTTTGTAAACTTCTTGTCCATTGGCATCAAATACGCTAAACTCCGATTTGTAATTTTCTTCCAAACTAAAATTTTTGTTGTCATCATTAACGACAATTCCTTTGTAATAAACGGTTTGTCCCGGGCGATATATGGCTCTGTCGGTGTAGAAATATATTTTTTTGTTCGGCTCCGATTTTGAGCTGCTTGGATAATTATATCTGAAATCTGAAAACAACACGTCATTGCCAACGCCGATTGATAAAAAGTATCTGTCGTATGATTTATCGGCATCTATTTTGAATTTTCCTTCGGCTTTTTTATATCGTTTCTCTTTAATTCTTGTTCTTTCAGTATCGCTTCGTCGGTAATCGTGGCTTACAATATATTTTTTTACAACAAAATCATCAATGGGTTTGCCTGTATTTCGGTTAATGACAATATAATCTTCACTATTATTATTGTTTTTTACTACGTAAGAAATTTCGGAAATACACAAAAGTTCATTTCTGTACAAGTCTTTCAAATTAAAATTATCGTTTTTTGAGAGTTGTAAAACATAATATCCTGTTTCCAACTCAGGAAAAATGACTTCTGTGGTATTGGTAAGATAGTCTCCATCGTTAGGCAAATTGATACTCCACTGTTTTGTAACTTCGTAATTGGATAAATTAACTTTATTAATTTGTCCGTAATTTGCTTTAATATCGGCAACATCTTTCTCTTTTATTTTAATGACACGAAGGAAAACCGTGTCGATGTTTTTATACATTACCGAAGCCAAAAATGGTTTATTAGGCATGTTTACCGATTTGGTAACAACTCCGCATGCTTTAGTTTCTATTAAATTTAGCAGTCTTTTGCACAACTGAGCTCCGTACGATTTCGGGTAGCGTTTTATTGCATCTGTGCACAAGGTATGAGCTTCTTTTTTGAGCCAACGATATTTTTCATCTTGGGTGCTGTAGTAGTTCTCGCCCATATTGTTGAGATGTTCGGCTAAGTGATAAATTATTTCGGTATAGCCTTCGCTATGCGGATATTCTTTCGCCAAATTTCGCAAGGCATTTTCGTAAAGAGAATCTTTGCTATCATGCATGGTGCAGTTCTTGTACACGTAGTTAAGTCGGTCTAAATCGGATTTTATTATTGCCAAAAAATCTTGTTTGTCGTTTAAGTGAAACTTTATTAGATTTTGGTAAATGACAAGACTTTTGTATCTGAAAGAGTTGGTGTCGCTTTGGTTTATATTGATTTTTGCAAACTGCTTTGCAGGCAAAAAGTAGTCTTCGGAGTCGATATTAAAGTAAAACGACTTGCTCATAGTGTGCTCAATAGGGTTTGTGTAAAAATTCAGAGCATTGTGAGACAATATATCAAACAAAGTAGGTCGGTAAAGTCTTGTGCTTTTATCGCCTTTCATCAAACATTCATATTCTTGCACAGATGTTTTTTGCAGTATCTCGCTTTGGCTCAGCGATAGGGTTATATTGCTTTCTATTTCTTCAAAAAACCTTTTTGTGCTCCACGTTTCAATGTCTGTGCTTTCTTCGGCAAGCGGAAGTCTATCTGCGATTTGCCACCTGTTATTTTGGTAATGACTGTAATAAACATTGGCTAGAAAAGCATGTAAAATTTGCTTGCTAGGCGCTGCGGCGGTTCTAAGCTCATTTTCTAACAGTTCAATGGACTTTACGGTGCTGTTTTCGGCGTAATTGTCCCACACTCTAATCTTGTATTCAATAGATTTTAAGAGTTCGGGGAAGTTGTTGTCTTGTTTGCTTTGCAAGTATATTTTATCAATAACTTGTTCGGCAGTTTTAACCTGACCAATATTCATAAGAGAGTCAAGTTCTGTCCATTTGTTTGCTGTGGTGTTTTGCGACATTACTGCGATATTTATTAATAAAAGCGAAAAAATTAAAAAGGCGTATCGTTTCATATGCGTTTGTATATAAATGTGAAACAAATTGTAAAAGATTATAAATTAACGACATCAAAAATTAAGCCACGAAAAGCAAAACGCAATTCTTACGATTTACTTCACAAGCAAATTATTTTGTATGTTATTAATCGGTTTTGTTTTTGTTCTTTTTATGTAATTCTTGAATTTTTACGTATTTGATAAATCCCGAAAATGAATTCATAATACTAATCATAAAACCTTGTTTGCCGTCTAAGAAACCCAAACGTATTATGTAGCAATACAAGAATTTGAATAGCGGAGCGAACAGCAATTTAATTGTCGATATTTTCCTTCCTTTTTCAAAACTTTCTTTTGCCGAAATATCGGTAAATTTCACAGTTTGAGCTATATGCTGATTGATGTTTTCAAAAGTAGTGTGCAAAATATCGCCTTTCAGATGTCGCAATTTAGCACCATCGTTCAGTTCAACTTTTTCGTGTATGTTAACGCCTGTCCAGCCGGCTTTCTCTTTATTCCAAAGTCGTATTTTGGTATCCGGATACCAGCTGCTGTGTTTTATCCATCTGCCGCAGTAAAAATTAAATCTATTCATTGAACAAGCATCAGCATTGGGGTTTTTCTTAAACTCGTTGATAGATTCAACAAGTTGCGACGATAAAACTTCGTCGGCATCAAGGTTGAGCACCCATTGATGCGAAGTAGCTTCCGTAGCCCATTTTTTTTGGTCGTAGTAGCCTTTAAACTCACGCAAATGAACCTTAACTCCGTGCTGTTCGCATATTTCGACGGTTTTGTCGGTAGAGTAGGAGTCGACAACAACAATTTCATCTGCCACCTGTTTAAGACTACTTATGCAATCGGCTATTTTGGCTTCTTCGTTGTAAGTGATTACAAATGCTGATAATTTTATCATAAAATGATATTTTGTACAAAAATACATAATTAATTTACATTATCAGAAATACAATATTCAGACTTAAAAATATTATTTTAGCAAAGCATTAAAATAATTGTAATTTTGCACCACAAAATATGAATACAAATATATCTCTACTACAAACGATAAAAAATCCGGAACAACTGCGTCAGTTATCGACTGATGACTTACCATTGTTGTGTAAAGAAATCAGAGATTACATATTAGAAACCATTTCGAAACATCCGGGTCATTTGGGTGCAGCACTCGGTGTTGTTGAGCTCACAGTTGCAATACACTACGCTTTTAACACACCCGACGATAAGTTGGTTTGGGATGTTGGACATCAGGCTTATGCTCACAAAATTTTAACCGAACGTTTTGAAGAATTTAAAACCAATAGGCAATACAAGGGCATAAGCGGTTTTCCGCGCTGTTGCGAAAGCGTTTACGATTGTTTCGGCACAGGACATTCGTCAACAAGTATTTCGGCAGTTTTGGGTATGGCTATTGCCAATCAGCTTAGTAATAACACCGAACGACAACATATTGCCGTAATCGGCGACGGAGCCATGACCGGCGGAATGGCTATGGAAGCACTTAATCATGCCGGAGCTACAAACACAAACATATTAGTTATTCTCAACGACAACGGTATAGCTATCGATAAAAATGAAGGAGCTTTATCCAAATATCTCACACACATTACTACTTCAAAATGGTACAATCGCCTTAAAGATTCGGTGTGGAGCATAATGGGCGGCAACAAAAAATATGGCAAGCACTCTCGCGAAATTGTTAGGCAAATAGGCGGTGGGCTGAAATCTACACTGTTGCGAAGAAGTAACCTTTTTGAAGCCTTTGGAATGCGTTACTTCGGACCTGTTGATGGGCACGATGTTGAGCATTTGGTTAATTTGTTCAACGATATTAAAAAAATTCAAGGACCAAAGTTGCTACATGTAATCACAAGAAAAGGTAAAGGCTTTGAACAAGCCGAAAAACAGCAAACTTTATTTCACGCTCCCGGCAAGTTTGATGTTGAAACCGGTATGGTTGAAAACTCAGATGCAGATAACTTGCCGCCAAAGTATCAGGATGTTTTTGGAGAAACAATCCTTGAATTGGCAAAACAAAACGATAAAATTGTAGGTATAACGCCGGCTATGCTTTCGGGTTCGTCGCTAAACATAATGATGGAAGCAATGCCACACCGAACTTTCGACGTTGGAATTGCCGAGCAACATGCCGTTACTCTTGCCGCTGGCTTTGCCAAGTCGGGGTATATACCTTTTTGCAATATTTACTCAACTTTTATGCAACGCGCCTACGATCAGGTAATTCACGATGTAGCCTTGCAAAATTTAAACGTTGTATTCTGTTTAGACCGCGCCGGTATTGTAGGCGAAGACGGTGCAACGCATCACGGAGTTTTCGATTTGGCTTATTTTAGACCTATTCCTAATGTTACAATTTTTTCGCCTTTGAACGAGATGGAACTCCGAAATATGATGTTTACGGCACAATTAAACACTCATAAAGGTCCTATTGTTATCAGATATCCACGTGGCAGAGGCGAAAGCCTTGATTGGCGAAAACCTTTCGAAACAATTGAAATAGGTAAAGGACAAGAGTTGATACGTGGAGAAAATATTGCCTTTATTACTATTGGTCCTATCGGCAACAGAGTTGTTGAAGCTGCAAGCGATTTGAAAAACAATCACGGCATAAATGTCGGGGTTTATGATATGCGCTTTTTAAAACCCATTGATGAACAATTGTTACATTCTGTTTTTAAAAATTATAATACGATTATTACCGTTGAAGATGGAATTCTTATAGGCGGGCTTGCAGGTGCTATCGCCGAATTTGCTCAAAAAAATAATTACAAAGAAGTTAAAACTCATTTTATGGGTATTCCCGATAGATTTATTGAGCATGGTAGCATTAGCCAGTTGCATGCAGAATGCTGTATAGATAAGCAAAGTATTGTGGAGCTTGTTATTAGCCATTTCTGAGTTGCGTGTTGCGTGTTACGT
Source organism: Lentimicrobiaceae bacterium (assembly GCA_028697555.1). Lineage (NCBI taxonomy): Bacteria > Pseudomonadati > Bacteroidota > Bacteroidia > Bacteroidales > Lentimicrobiaceae > Lentimicrobiaceae bacterium. The sequence continues at coordinate 10,333 of JAQVEX010000057.1, forward strand.
GTTACGGGTTGCGGGCAATTAGCAATTAACAATGAGTAATTATCACCGAAGTTTCGGGGTTAATTGCTAAAACCACTCAGCACCCATCACTCATCACTCATCACCAAAAGCTAATAGCTAGAAATATAATTCCCAATATCTTCCAAAAGCCAAATAGGTGTTGAGTTTGCTCCTGTAATCAGTAGGTTTTGTACATCTGTAAACCACGAATTATCAATTTCAAACTTATTGCTTACAAAGTAGGTTTTTTCGTTAACCGATTTGCTCACGGAGTACAGATATTTACCATTGGAGCTGTTTTTTCCCGAAACAAAAATTACGGCATCGTATTGTGAGGCAATTTCCTTCAATTTTATAGCTCTGTTTGATACTTTATTGCACAAACTTTCATTTTTCACAAACTCAGTTCCGTGTTCTGTAGCCTTATCCTTAATAATGTCGGCTATTTTGTTGTACATTGCACCGTCCATTGTAGTTTGCGAAAATAAATATATACGCTTTTTGAAATCAATTTTTTCAATATCTCTTTCCGATTCTATGGCAATAGCCTTATTTTCGCTAAAACCGATTAAACCAATCATTTCGGGATGATTTTCCTTTCCAAAAATTACAATTTCAGAATCACTATCTTGTTTTATGGTATTGAGTATTTTTTTCTGAAGTTTACTAACAATAGGACAAGTAGTGTCGATAAGATGTATAGAATTAGCTTTTGCCTTATCGTAAGTTTCGGGAGGTATGCCGTGAGCTCTTGTCAGAACCGTATGTCCTTTATATTTTTCAAAATCGTTTTCCGAAATTATTTTCAGTCCTTTGTCGTAAAGTTGTTGCATTTGCTCTTCGTTGTGGACAAGTTCGCCGAGGCAAAGCAAGGTTTTGTTATCAGTAAGATGTTTTTCAGCTATATCAATAGCATTTTCAACTCCAAAACAAAAACCTGCGTAGCTATCAATAGTAATTTTCATTTTTTGTTTACGTTAACGGTGGTACTAATTAATATCAACGGTTAAGTTAAAATAATTTTGTGCAGCAACCAAGTGATATGCGGCGTAGGCGTAGTTAAACTGAAATCTTGAAACTCTGAAACCGGCTCCGAAGGAAAAACCACTCATACCTGCTCTGAACTCACTTTTTAATTCTTGTCGGCGATGGTAATTGTAACCTATTCTGATGCTGAAGTTTTTGGAGGGCATAAATTCTCCGCCTATAACAATGTGTCTGAAAAGCTTGTCAGAAAAGTCAGCAAACTTAGATTTTTCCCTTACTTCGCCTGTAAAAGGATCCATTTCCAATTTTTCGGGAACTGTCAAATCCCACTTTTGCAAGTGCTGAAGCAAAACTGAGTATCTGAAAGGCGTATGAGCCAATTTTTTAGAAAAAGCCAATTGAATTTCGAACGGAAAAGTAGATTTATGGTAATATGAATAATTTTTAAGAGCAGCTCCTATATTTCTGAATATAAGCGAAGAACTGAATGTTGGATTAGGCACGTAGCTACCTGCAACGTCAACGGCTATACCAACCGATTTGTACGTCTCGTATGACGATGAAATTGTTTTTAGGTTTGCTCCTATACTCCAAACGCTATCCAACATTCTTCCCCAACCTATATTAAATCCCCAATCGCTTGCTCTAAAGGGGTTTGTAGGCTCGCCGTATTCGTCGTAACCGTCGAATTTACCGTAGTTTATGTACATAACCGAACCTACAAAACTGCCAACTTTCTCAAAATCGTAGCCGAAACTGGCAAAGCTGTGGCTCGTTTTAGCCTTGTGTCCGGTATGGTTCAGCGATAGCTTGCGGTGCATAGAGCTATTAATCAGCGATGGATTTGAAAGAGCCAGATTTATATCGCCGTCGTAAATGCTTAAAAAATTACCGCCCATTGCCGATATACGAGGCGAGGTAGGTAGTTGCAAAAACATATAGTCGGAGCGCCCGCCAACCTGCGAACTTAAAATATACGGTAACAGAACTATCGTTATTATTAATGGTATTTGTTTTGATATTTTCACTGGTATGCAATTATATTTTTATTGTAACGAAGTTGGCTTACGATTATTTCAAAAAAACTTATTAAGTGCAAATTTTAATTTACTCTGATATTTGAAACAACCGCTGAACCCAAGAGTTGATTTACTTTTTTTATAAGTTCTGTTTTGCTGTATAATATATTTTGTCGCAATGCCGGAGTGTTTATTTTCAAAATTATTTCTTTGTTTTTAAAATCAACATCCTTTGTGTTTTTATTAATTGCGTCGCCGGCAACGGTTTCCCACGCTTTTATTACATTAATTCTGGTTAACTTATCGCCAAAATTATTTTCTTTAATAAATACTTGCAAGGCTTCTTGCATTGTCATTTCGTCTTTCTTTTTCATTGCAATATTTTCATTTGCCATTAGCCGTTAGCTGTTGGCTGTTAGCTGTTAGCAGGTACGTGGTGCGAGTTACGAGTATTGAGTTTCGAGTTGTCCCGAAGTTTATGAACGAGCTTCCAATTACTCAGAACTCCTAACTCATAACTTACCCACCCATCACCCATATTTTCATTAGCCATTAGCCATTAGCCGTTAGCTGTTGACTGTTAGCTGGTGAAGTCGGAAGTCGGGAGACTGAAGACGGATGTTTTGAGACTCAGAACTCCTAACTCCTAACTCATAACTTACCCACTCATCACTCATCACTCATCACTCATCACCCACCACCCATCACCCACCACTATTCACCATTCACCACATTCGTTACACAATTATAATTAAACTTGAGCCAAAGATATAAAAAATGGTTAAATTTGCAACGTGAGATAAACTTGCATGAAATTAAAATTAAATTCTTAACAAATACTTAATATTAATTTAAAACAAAAGTAAGATTCTTTTTGTTATTTTACAGCGGATTATTATTTAGATAATTTATAAATAACAAAATATTAATAAAACAAATAAAATCGATGGCAACAACCAACCAAGACAACGCAAAGTACAACATTTTATTGGTAGATGACGAAGAGGATATTTTAGATTTTGTAGGATACAATTTAGAAAAAGCAGGCTATACTGTTAGTAAATGTACCAATGGTAAAGATGCAATTGAAATGGCAAAAAAAATCGAGCCGCATTTAATATTGCTTGACCTTATGATGCCCGAAATGGATGGGATAGAAACTTGTCATGAGCTTAAGCGAAATCCCAATTTAGAAAACACAATAATTGTATTTTTTACCGCACGCAACGAAGATTTCACTCACATCTTAGGTCTCGATGCCGGAGCCGACGATTACATCACCAAACCTATAAAACCTTCTTTGCTCACTTCTAAGGTCAATTCGCTTTTACGTCGTGTTAATACAGGCGAACCGTCTTCATCTAAGCTTACCATCGGAAACATGCAAATAGATAGAGATAGGTACATAGTTACAATTGACGGCGAAGAATTTCAGTTGGCACGCAAGGAATTTGAGTTGCTAAGTATTTTGGCATCACGTCCGGGTAAGGTTTTTTCGAGAAATGATATTTTGAAAAAAGTTTGGGACAATGACGTTGTTGTCGGCGAAAGAACCATTGACGTTCACGTTAGAAAAATTAGAGAAAAAACCGGAACCGATTATATCAAAACCATAAAGGGAGTGGGATATAAGTTCGATGTAAGATAGTTTTTCAGTATTCTGTTATGAAAAGACCAACCAATCCGCATAAAATCTCTCTCGCTGTCGCTTTATTGCTAACTATTCTGACTGTTGTAGTTTTCTTCATACTCTATTTGTTCAGAGGTTCTGACCACATATTGTTCGTGGTTATGGCAGCTGTTTTGGTTATGGGCGTGATAGAATATTTTATTGTGAATTATGTATTAAAAATCTTTATTTTCGACAGGATTAAGGTTATTTTTAAAACCATACACCGACAAAAACTACGCAAAGAAGATAAAATGGAGAACAAAGAAAAACTATCGGGATATAATGTTGATATAATTCAGACGGTAAACGAGCAGGTTGAAGATTGGGTTAAGGATCAGACTGAAGAAATTAAAGAACTTAAAAAGTTAGAAAATTATAGACGCGAATTTTTGGGAAATGTTTCGCACGAACTTAAAACGCCCTTGTTTAATTTGCAAGGCTTTATTCATACGCTTATAGATGGCGGCATCAACGATTCTGCAATTAATGAAAAGTATTTGCGTAAGTCGGTAAAAAATATCGACAGGATGATTACCATTATCGAAGATTTGGAAATTATTTCACGCTTAGAATCGGGCGATAGCGAAATACACAATGCCAATTTTTATATTTTACCTCTTATAAAAGATGTTATTGAAATACTTGAGCCCAAAGCTGAAGAAAAAAACATATCAATAGTAATAGCCGATAATTACAGTAGTATTGTTGTTAATGCCGATAAAGAAAAAATCAGGACTGTTATTTCTAATTTGGTTGAAAATTCTATAAAGTACGGAACAGTCGATGGAAGAGTTAAAGTTAGCATATACGATATGGACGAAAATTACCTTATTGAGGTTTCCGATGATGGCGTTGGTATTGAAGAACAGCACTTGCCACGATTATTTGAGCGTTTTTACCGTGTTGATAAACACCGTTCGAGGAGCAATGGCGGTTCGGGTTTAGGCTTGGCTATTGTGAAACACATAATTGAATCGCATAAGCAAACAGTTAACGTCAGAAGCACCATAGGAGTGGGCACTACTTTTTCGTTTACTTTATCTAAGGCTAAATAAGTTATTGGCTTTTAGCTTTTAGCTGTTGGCTATTGGCTGAGTTTGGCTATTGGCTAAAAGCTAAGGGCTAACAGCTAACAGCTACTCATTGCTGATTTCCCAAAAACACTTAAAAAAAACAAAAAATCACGCAGTAGAATTAATTAATTTTTACTTTTGTTAAAAAAACCACAATAAATACTACTACTATGAGGCACACTTCGTTAAAAGTAAGTTTAATTCTTATTTTCATTATACTGTCGGTATTTGCACAAGCTCAGCGTCAGGCGGGTGTTGTGAGCTATACTATT
>JAQVEX010000058.1 GCA_028697555.1 Lentimicrobiaceae bacterium
TCGAAAAGAAAGAGTAAAGCAGGTGAACACGACGTAGAACAAACATTGCTACGGATGAAACAGTTTTTGTTGGAGCTGCGGAATAGTTTGTGAGTGGTACGTGGTGCGTGTTTCGGGTTGCGTGTTGCGTGTTGCGTGTTGCGTGTTGCGGGGATAATTTTCAATTAGCAATGAACAATTAGTAATTAACAATGTGTCTCGAAGTTTCATGGTTCATTGCACATTGCACATTGCACATTGATAATTGCTAAAACCACTCATCACCCATCACTCATCACTCATCACTCATCACTCGTCACCCATCACCCATCACCCATCACCCATCACCCATCACCCATCACCATTCACCATTCACCATCAGCAGCAAATCTATTTAAAATCTCATTACTATTACTAACGGAATTTTTGAGCCAACTTAGCAGAACTTCATTTTTGGTGGTATCGTCTAATTGCCAAGCTATATCAAGTTTTTTTATTTTCTGAGATAGGTAAAACATAAATGTAGCAGCAGTTACCGATATATTAAGGCTTTCGGTAAAGCCTACCATAGGTAAATAAATATTTTCGTCAGCCATTTTGCACGCAATATCGCTTAAACCCGTAAGTTCGGTACCCATTAGCAAGGCAAATTTTCCTGCCGATACGTCAAAATCGAATATAGATGTGGCTGTCGGCGAAGGTAGGGTTGCAACCAAGCGATAACCCTTACTTTTCAGTGAATTAAGGCACTCAACAGAATTGTTTTCATTTTTGTTGTACCTTATTATATTCAGCCACTTCGATGAGCCTAAGGCTATATCCTTATTAAGGCTGTATTTATTTTCATTTTCAATAACATGAACATCCTGAATGCCGAAACAGTCGCAGGAGCGAAGTACAGCGCTAGTATTATGCGACTGATAAATGTTTTCCAATACAATACTCATATATTGAGTTCGTTCTTCAACAATGCTCAACATCCTTTGGTAACGATTTTCGGTTACAAATTGCTGTAAAATTTCTATCTGTTTTATAGTATTTGCCGTATCTGAGCTATTGCACATAAGTTGTAATTATTCGTAGTCGTCGTATTTTCTGTTTGTGGGATGATAGAGTTTAAACCATTGGTCTAATGAAATTACTTTACATTGCCAAGGGACTTCATAATGAAACGCAGGTATATCGGTGTTTTCGTACCAGTTTACCTGGTATTCTTCAATAAAATCGTCGACATATAAAAACCGTCTGATGATTAAACCGTTTTTCTTAAAGTCTGAATATTTCTGCGTTGCCGTATAATTAAATGAAAAATCTGTAGGATGTATTAGGTTTTCGAGATTGTTCAACGCTTTTAAATCTACAGAATTGAAACAAGCCACTTCATAGGTATGAAAAAACCTTTCTACACGTTTGTTATTAACTCTTACTTCATATTCCGAAACGTTGTGTCCCAATAGTTTCAGGCTATCGTTTATTTTTGTAATAGTTATGCTATCTTCGCTTATTGGCGAAAATTTATTGTCAATAATAACACTTGTAAGAGCAGTATCAACATCATTGTCGGCAAAGCTATCCCAAAATTTCAGAAAACCTTTAAGTAAAAAGTCTTCATATATTTTTGTGTTTTTTTCTTCGTACTCACTAATAGTAGTAGCTGTGCATAACAAACTATCAATATCAACTAAAATAAGTTTGCCCGAAGATAAGTCGCAAGAATAAATAAAGTTGTATTGTTCAAATTTAACTTTGTTCCCATCTATAAAATACCTTTGCAGGTAAGTAACATTTCCCCTAGCGTTGCATCTGCCTTTAACAATCCAGCCTTTATCGGCAAACATCTGTCCCGACAGCATAAAAATCAACAAAAAGCCAATAAGTTTTTTCATCTTTGCTACGCAATTAATTTAGATAAAAACAAAAAAATCAATATACATTTGCAAAAATATGAAAATATCATCTAATTTTGCACTCTCAAATTTTTATTAATATGGCTAAGAAAAAACAAGCAACAGAAGAAAAAATTCACGTAATTGAAGATGCGCTAAGCAAAACCGAACACTTTATTGAAAAAAATCAGAAAGTACTTACAATTATTTTAGGAGCTATAATAGTAGTAGTATTGGGAATATTTGCGTTTCAAAAGTTTTATGTAAATCCGAGATCAATAGAAGCTGAAAGTCAGATATTCATGGCTCAAAAATATTTTGAAATAGATTCGTTAGACAAAGCTTTGTACGGAGATGGCAATTACCCCGGATTTATAGATGTTTCGGAAACATACAGTTCGACAAAGGCAGGAAATTTGGCTAAATACTACATTGGTTCCATATATTTAAAACAAGGCAATTATGAAGAAGCCGTTAAGTATTTAAAAAAGTTTAAAAGCAAAGATTATATATTGAGAATAATGGCTTATGGTAATATTGGCGATGCATATTGCGAGCTTAACGACCTTAAGCAAGCTGCTAACTACTACCAAAAAGCATATTCGTACAAACCCAACGACTTAGTTACACCTATTTATTTGATGCGTGCAGCATTTGTTTACGAAGATATGGGCGATTATAAAAAAGCTATTGAATTGTACAATAAAATTAAAACCGAACATCACATGAGCTTTGAAGCGCGCAACATCGATAAATATATAGCAAGTGCCGAAGAAAGAATGGGAGAATAATAATTTACCAACGCGATTATTATTTTGCAAGATAAACTTAAGATAATTTTTATGGGGACTGCAGATTTTGCAGTCCCGCAACTTTTTGCGATTTACGAAGCCGGACACGACATAGCGGCTGTTGTAACCGTTCCGGATAAGCCTGCAGGTCGTGGTTTAAAGTTAAATGAATCGCCTGTAAAGAAGGCAGCTTTACAGCTGAATCTGACTATATTACAGCCACAAAACCTATCTTCGCCAGATTTTATTGAAGAAATCAAAAAATTAGACGCAAATTTGTTTGTCGTTGTTGCTTTCAGAATGTTGCCAAAATCTGTTTGGCAAATTCCTAAATATGGTACCATTAATTTACACTCATCTGTACTGCCACAGTACCGTGGAGCCGCTCCTGTTAATTGGGCTGTTATTAATGGCGAGAGTCATAGCGGATTGACTACTTTTTTTATAAACGAAAAAATAGACGAAGGCAATATTATTGATTATGTTAGAGTTCCTATTGGCGACGATGAAACAGCCGGCGAACTTCACGATAAATTTATTCCGTTTGGGCAAAAATTAATGTTAGAAACTATTGAAAAGATAGTGAGTGGGAATTTTGTTTGTACTAAGCAAAGCGATATGCCCGTTGAAGGAGAACTGAAACTTGCTCCAAAAATATTTAAAAACGATTGCTTAATTGATTGGAGTAAGGATGGTAAAAGTATTTTCAATCTTGTAAGAGGATTGTCGCCTTATCCGGCTGCATTTACACATTTTAATTTGGTCAACGACGAGAAAGTTTATTCGGCAAAAATCTTTAAAGTTAGTTTTGAGCAGGCAAATCACGATAATTATATAGTTGGCAATTTGGTTACCGATAATGTTAATTATATTAAAATAATGGTATCGGATGGGTGGATTTTTGTAGAAGAATTGCAACTTGAAGGTAGAAAAAGGATGAGTGTTGAAGAATTTTTGAGAGGAAAAAGTGTAAATTCTTTATTTTTCGAATAAAAATATTCCCAAAATGGCGGTTTTATATGGGTTTTATAATGATTTTATTAACAAAACCCTTTATTTATTAACATTTTGTAAAAAAAATGTTTATAAAAGGTTGCATTACAAATAAATAGTATTACTTTTGTCCTGTTATATTATTTATTAACTTAATACCCAAAAAAATGAACAAATCAGAATTAATTGATGCAATGGCTGCAGAAGCTGGTCTAACAAAAGTTGACACCAGACGTGCACTAGACGCTTTCATGGAAGTAACAAAAAAAGCGTTGAAAAAAGGTGAACGCGTTTCTTTAGTAGGTTACGGTAGCTTTAGCGTAGCTAAAAGAGCTGCTCGCAAAGGACGCAACCCACAAACAGGTAAAGAAATTAAAATTGCTGCTAAAAAAGTAGTAAAATTCAAACCAGGTTCTGAATTACAAAAAGCAGTTAAGTAATTTATTTTACTTAATTACTAAAAGCCCTACTTTCGTGGGGCTTTTTTGTTTTTATTGAATTTTATTATATCCATATCCGAAATTAATATTTCCTTATCAATCAATGATTGTATGGTGTTTAGGATATCAGCTTCGGAGTATTTTTTTATTTGGCTTACAATTTCTCTAACACTTAATTCTTGCTTTTCTAACAATTTGACAAGAATGCCTGTAATTTTTTTACTTACTTCTTTTTCCTTTTTTCTATCTCTTTTTTTGGATAAGCAATAATCGCAAGTGCCGCAGGGCTTTGCTTTCTTTTCGCCGAAATACGAAACCAAATACATGCTTCTGCACGTTTCCGATTGCAAGTAATAAATCATTGCTTTGTTTTTTTCTATAGCATTTTGCTTTCTGTTATAGTAGTACTCGCGGCTTAAGTTTATGTCCTTTGAATTTATTCTTCGTGAAGAAAAAAACAGTTGATTCTTTGTTTTTTTGGGTAGATATGATATAATTCCGTCAGTGTCGAGTTTCTCGAGCATCTTGTCGATTATTGGTCTGTCGATATTGACAATTCTGGCAATTTTGTTTTCATCTATGTTTACAAATGAAGAAAATACGCCACCGTACATTCGCAAAATTGTTTTAATCAGATTTTCCATTTTTGTGCCGGCTTCCTGATAGCCGAAAAGTTCTTCTTTGCCGACGGTAAACATTAGTTTTGACGAACTATTCCATGGCTCGTTGGTTGCGATGTATCCTTCTCTTTCTAAAATTTTAACGGCACTGTAAACATTTATAGGTTTCAGTTTATACTTTTCGCAAAACAATCCTAAATCAAAATCAAATGAGCCAAAGACTTCGGTATCGACAGCAACTTGAGTGTATTCGCAAATTTTTTGATAAACTTCTTTTACAACATCAATGCTGGGCCACGATTGTTCGACAAGTCTTACACTGTTAGCAATATCTTCGTTGTTATACAATATAATTGCATAGGCTTTTTTCTCGTCTCTGCCCGCTCTTCCGGCTTCCTGATAGTATGCTTCGATGTTTTCGGGGATATCGAAGTGTATAACAAATCTAACGTTGGGTTTGTCAATTCCCATGCCAAAAGCGTTGGTGCTGACCATTACGCGAGTTTTATTATTGTACCATTCGTCCTGTTTTTTGTTGCGTTCGTCAGTACTCAATCCGGCGTGGTAATAATCGGCTTTAATATTATTTTGGTTCAGATATTTAGAAATTTCGACGGTAAGTCTTCTGTTTCTAACGTAAACAATTCCAGTTCCCTTAATAGAATTACAAACTCGCACAATTTTAGCATATTTGTCTTCAACTTTTCTGACAATGTAAGACAAGTTAGTTCTGACAAAGCTTTTGACAAAAATATTGCTCTTTTTGAATAGTAATTTTTTCTGAATATCGTCGGCAATTTCAGGAACGGCAGTTGCCGTAAGTGCAATGACAGGAGCTTCTGGAAACAAAGGACGAATATCGGCGATTTTAAGGTAAGGCGGACGGAAGTCGTAGCCCCATTCTGAAATACAATGAGCTTCGTCAACGGCGATAAGAGTTACGTTTGTCTGTTTAAAAACTGATAAGAATTTTTCCGATACTAAACGTTCGGGCGATAGGTATAGGAATTTAACCTCTCCCGAATTACACAAAAACATGATGTTTTCTATTTCGCGATAGTTAAGTCCCGAATGTATAGCGTAAGCCGAAATATTTCGTTTCCTTAAATTGTTAACTTGGTCAATCATTAGAGCAATAAGCGGTGTAACCACAACACAAACACCTTGCATAATAAGAGCCGGAACCTGAAAACAAATAGATTTTCCACCACCGGTTGGAAGCAAAGCCAAAGTATCGTTACCGGCGAGTACGGAGTTAATTATTTCTAATTGTTTCTCCCTAAAACTGTCGTAACCCCAATATTGCTTGAGTATGTCTAAAGGATGTACCATAATTCTTCATCAAAAATATGTATTTTGTGCTATTTTAATAGCAAAACTTTTAATTTTGTGGAAATAAAATCAGTATGAGCGATATTATTTATTTGTTGGGATACATGGGTGCAGGCAAATCGACTGTTGGCAGAAAGTTGGCTAAGCGACTTGGCGTGGATTTTTTGGACTTGGACAAGGAATTTGAGAAGAAGTATAAGCATAGTATCAGTTCATTTTTTCAGAAATTTTCGGAGAAAAGTTTCAGAGAGCTTGAGCAACAATTGTTGAAAGAAGTTTCTGAAAACTTTTCGGGCGTTTGCTCTGTAGGTGGTGGAACACCCTGCTTTCACAATAATATGGATACAATGAACAATAGCGGCATTACTATCTTTTTAAATGTTGATGAAGATGTACTATTTAAAAGGTTGTACAAATCGCGTAGGCAGCGACCGCTTTTCAACAAATTTAACGATACAAATGCCGAAATTGACAAACACAAAGAAATATACCAAAAAAGGAAGTTTTACTACTCACAGGCAAAGATTGTGATTGAACTATCTGATGAAAGTCCAGCCGAATTAGTTGATATTATTTGCAATCGTTACTGTCTGATAAAATCTTAAAATGGTGGTTGGTGGTTCAGGTTACGGGTTACGGGTTACGGGTTGCGTGGTACGGGGTGCGGGGTGCGGGGTAGTTTTTGAGTAAGGAGTTTCGAGTTTAGAGTTAAAAATTGATAATTCTAATTTCTAATTTCTAATTTCTAATTTCTACCTTTATCAGCTAACAGCTAACTATTTTTCTTTTTCAGCAAGATAATATTTTCGGTATGATGGGTGTGTGGAAACATATCGAATGCTTTGGAAATGGCAGGAGAGTATTTTTCCGACAATAATTTAACGTCTCTAGCTTGCGTAGCCGAGTTGCAGCTTACATAAACAATTTTTTCGGCTTCGATGTTAAGCAGTTGTTTTACAACTTTTTCGTGCATACCGGCTCGTGGTGGGTCGGTGATTATAACGTCGGGTTTGCCGTTAGTTTTTACAAAATCATCGTCCAAAACCTTTGCAATATCGCCTGCGTAAAAACTGATATTATTAAGGTTGTTAATTCTGGCGTTTATGTTGGCATCGTCAATAGCCATATCAACATATTCAATACCTACAACTTTTTTTGCAACCTGAGCCATGTATATACTAATGGTTCCGGTTCCGCAGTATAAATCGTAAACTGTTTCGTTGCCTTTTAAATCGGCTAAATCGAAAGCTGTTTTGTAAAGTTTTTGCGTTTGCAAAACGTTGGTCTGAAAAAATGATAGTGGAGCAATCTGAAAGCTTAGTTTTTTGTTGCTATCAACAGGCGAATCCAAATGTTCAATCAAAAATTCGTCTCCACCCCAAAGTTCAGGCTGCAAGTCTTGTATTGAATCGTTTAATTTTGAATTTATAACATGGTAAAAAGATTTTATAGACGAAAAATCACTTTTTAAACGATTAAATATAGCATTGATGGCATTTTCAACATATTCCGACAAGACAAGAATAATCATAAAATCGCCATCGTGATTGCTGCGTAAAATGATATTGCGAAGCAATCCTTCTTTGGTACGCACGTTATAGAACGAAAAATTGTTTTCTAAGGCAATGTTTTTTACAGTATTTCTGATATCGTTAGATAAATCTTTTTGCAGATAGCATTTATCTATGTTTAAAATCCTGTCGAAGCGTTTTGGAATGTGAAAACCCAATGCCTGAATGTTTTGTTTTTCTTCATTGTCCATATCTTCTTCCGAAAGCCACGCAAGCGGCGAGAATGTGAATTCCAACTTATTGCGGTAATACATTGTTTCTTCCGAAGGTTCAATAGGTAAAATGTTTTCAATGATAAGTCCACCAATACGTTGCAAATGGTCTTGCACTATATTGTTTTTAAAATCAAGCTGTTTTTCGTAAATAATGTTTTGCCAACTGCAACCGCCGCAAGTCCCAAAGTGCTTACAGAAAGGCTCTGTACGCAATTCCGAGTATTTATGAAAGTGTATCGCTTTTCCTTCCAAATAGTTTTTCTTTCTGAAAACAATTTGAATATCAACAACGTCGCCAGGAACAACGTAAGGCACAAATATTACCAACCCATCAACCTTGGCAACAGCTTTGCCTTCGGCTCCTATAGATTGAATTAAAACTTCCTCTTGGATAGGAATAGGTTTTCTTTTCACAGAAATTTAGATTAAAATTTGTTTCCAAAAGCCAAATCGCCGGCATCGCCTAATCCGGGTACAATGTAGCCTTGAGCTGTAAGTTCATCGTCGATGGCAGCAACCCAAAGCGTGCACTTTTTCTTGTACATTGCTTTTTTTAAGTAATCGATGCCTTCGGTACTAGCCAATACTGCGACAAAATGAGTGTAGTAGGGCGTACCGCTTTCTAAAATAGACTTATATGATTGTACAAGCGATTTTCCCGTTGCCAACATGGTGTCGGACAGAATAAGCACCGTATCGGAAAATTTAGGACAAGAAACGTATTCAACATTAATTGTAATATCTTCGTTTGCAGCATGTTGCCTGTAAGCTGAAACAAATGCACTATCGGAGCTATCGAAATAGTTTAACAATCCCATATGCAAGGGAATACCGGCACGCAAAACAGTTGCTAATAAAGGTTTACGTTTGAATTTAAACGAAGATTTTTCGCCCAAATCGGTGATGACGGTTGTAGGTTCGTATTCTAGCGTTTTGCTTATTTCGTAGGCAAATATTTCACCCAATCTAACTAAGTTATTCCTAAAACACAGGCTGTTTTTTTGTATTTCTCTATCGCGAAGTTCGTTAACGAAGTGTGTTATAAGAGAATTGGTACTTCCTAAATCATTTATTATCATAATAATTGTCTTTTTTTTGCAAATTTAAAATTTTAATGAATAATACAAAGATTATTTCGTTTCTTTTATTAATTTTATACTTTTGTCGAAAGTATTTTGTACGCATTGCAATGCAGATATTTTTAAGGATTTTTCTATTAACTTCAGCAAAAAACATAAATATAATGAAAAAAATACTTCCAATTTTAATAACATTAATGCTTGTAAATTTGCTTAGCTTTTCGCAGATAAAAGTCAGTAAAGTGATAGATAACAACACTATAGGTAAGGATTATGGATTGTATTATACGTTGCCCCAAACTACCTTTAAAATTGATTTTTTGATAAAGCAAACCCAATATAAAAAAGGTCCTTTTGCCGAATATTGCAAACAAATTTTGGGTTCCGACGATTACATTTCGCATGACCATTCAAGTTATGAAATAATTGAAATTTCTGTTTCAAAAGTTATTGCTCCCGACCCTGATTTTGTGTATTTCGTAAAATTTAACGAAAGAAGCAGGTTCAAAAGTGTGGAATTATCGCTGAATAAAGGTAATGGTTTGCAAGGATACAATTCGGTTCATAAAAAGAGCAAGCAAGAAATAGGTTCCTATAATGAAAATACATTTATTCCTATTGTGGGTAATACGGGTTTGCACGCAGATACTGTGATCAGAAAGATATCACTAGATACGACTACAATTACCCAAACATTTATCAAGAATATAGATGCGAATAAATCGGCATTACAACAAGCAAGAGAAATTTCGAGCGAGATTAAGAAGATAGATGAAAGCATAATGAATTTGATTACAGGTTATCACGAAATAGCTTTCGATAAAGGCAGTATCGAATTTATGTACAACAAGTTAAACGAGTTGAAACATAGATATACCCAGCTTTATACAGGTATAAGCAATACTTACTATAAGTCTTATACATATTACTACACGCCTAGTTTTTCAAATACTAACGAGTCGCTGTTTAAATTTTCTAACTCTGAAGGAGTTTTACCACTTATCAGTTATAGTAGTGGCGACGAAGTTACTGTCGTTGTGCAGCCAATAAAAAATGATGAGTTTGCAATTTCCGATTATAAAACTATTAATGAAGAAGAAGCTTTGTTTTATAGGATTCCCGAATTGGTAAAATTATCAATCAATAAGCAAAATTATTCTATCTTTTCTTCTACAGAAGAAGTTAATCAGTTGGGTAAAATAGGGAAAATTTCGACAGAAAAACTTAACAATGTTGTTCTTGATGAAAAAACAGGCGGAATTAAGTACATAAAACTATTGCAAAACTAGTAATCAGAACCGATGAGTATAAAAGATATTATTGTAAGGGCTATAAGAATAACACTAATACCTAGTGCCGAGTGGCAAACCATAGCAAAAGAAGAAAGCAGTTTATCGACTCTGTTTTTTAACTATTCGCTGTTTTTAATAATGTTTTCGGCTCTTGGCAGAACCATAGGCATTTCGTTTACGGTATTTCCTTTTTACAAATTTTCGTCGGAGTTGTGGTTGGCTTTGGGATTTTACTTTTTATACTGGACTGTATTTTCGCTGCTACTTATTATTGCAATAACTTACATACTAAACTGGATTTTAAGTATTTTAAAATTCGATACTAAAATTATTAAATCTGCTAAGTTGGTTGTGTATTCGTTTACACCTTTATTTTTGTTTTCGTTTGTAATTTTTATCCATCCTGTTTTACATGTATTAATACCCATAGGGATTTTGGTGTTTATTTTGTACATCATCATTTTGTTGTGGTACGGAACCAGAAACCTATTTGAAGGAAAGAACAACCCTAAGGTAGCTTATTATATTATTGCGGTGATAGTAATATTTTTGGTGTTTGCTTTCGGACAGATTTTAAGTTTTAAATTGTTGAAAATCTTTTTCCCGTTGTTGAATTTGCTGTACTTTTAGTGATTGGTGATTGGTGGTGGGTGAATGGTGGGGATTCTAAGCTACAAGTCTCTATACTCAAAACTCCCGACTCAGAACTCAAAACTTCGGTCTTCCGACTCAGAATTACGTAATTAATAACCATACTTATCTTTCCACAAAGTTTTCAAGTAATTTCTTAAGTCGTTTTCGCGTTTGTTTTTGCCGGGATTGTAAAAGACGGTATTTGAAATTTGGTCGGGTAAAAATTCTTGAGTAACAAAATTCTGATTGTAGTCGTGGGCGTATTTGTAATCGTTTCCGTAGCCTAGTTCGCTCATAAGTTTTGTAGGAGCATTGCGCAAATGTAGCGGAACGGGCAAGTCGCCTTGCTTTTCAACCATTCGCATAGCTTCGTTAATAGCCATGTAAGAAGCATTGCTCTTGGGCGAACACGCTAGATATATCGCAGTTTGCGACAAAATTATTCTACATTCGGGATAACCGACTTTATTTACAGCATCGAAACAATTATTGGCAATTACCAAAGCTGTGGGATTTGCATTTCCAATATCTTCCGAAGCAAGAATTAGCATACGTCTGGCAATAAACAAAGGGTCTTCGCCACCGACAATCATACGTGCTAACCAATAAACGGCGGCATTTGGGTCACTGCCCCTTATGCTTTTTATAAATGCAGAAATTACGTCGTAGTGTGTTTCTCCTTTTTTATCGTAAGTTACTATACGTTGCTGAATTATTTTTTTTGTTTTTTCGTTGTCGATAGCAACTTCACCATCGGTTTTTGAGACTGCATCGGAGATAATTTCAATTGCATTAATTAATTTTCTAGCGTCACCGCCTGAAATTCTTAGCAATGCTTCTATTTCTTTAAATACGATTTTAATGTCGAAGTAATCTGCCAAAACCTTGACGGTTCTGTTTATAATTTCAAGCAAATCATCTTTTGATAACGGTTCAAGGACATACACTTGAGTTCGCGAAAGCAAAGGTGTAATAACTTCAAACGAAGGATTTTCGGTAGTGGCTCCAATAAGTATGATTTTACCGGTTTCAACGGCGTTTAGCAATGAATCTTGTTGCGATTTGCTAAACCTGTGGATTTCATCGATAAAAAGTATAGGCGATTTTTCGCATTCCGAAGCTTTATCTATAACACTTCTAACGTCTTTAACTCCAGCACTCACAGCACTCAGAGTAAAAAACTCCCTATTGCTTACCGATGATATCAGCAATGCCAATGTGGTTTTGCCAACTCCTGGAGGACCCCAAAATATCATTGAATGCAACTTTCCATCTTCTATCATTAGCCTGAAAGGCGAATTATCTCCCATCATATGCTTTTGTCCTACAAATTCGGATATGCTTTTAGGACGCATTAACTCGGCAAGTGGTATGTTTTTCATCGGTTGTACAGTTTTGTATTTTGCAAAGTTAAATAAAATTTGTCATTAGCTTTTAGCTTTTAGCTTTTGGCAGGTGCGTGGTGCGTGGTGCGGGGTGCGGGGCAATTAGTAATTATCAATTAATTAATAATTGTACATTGCTAATTGACAAAATCCACTCATCACTCAACACCGACCGCCAATCACCAATCACAAAAAAGCCAACGGCTAATGGCTAATGGCTAACAGCTATTATAGTCAAAAGTTATGATATTCACATCAATTTTTGCTTTTTTTAACTACTTTTGCAATAAAAATGAAACATAAAACCTTTGTTTTTAAGCTGTTGCTTGTTTTAGTCGTACTTTTAACATTCTCTTGCGGCAATAAGTTTAGCAGTAGTAAGTTTATCGCGCCTAAATCAGATTCAATAAGCAAAGCTGATTCAATTGAAACGCTGATATCGGCTCAACAAAAAATGCTTGATTCTATAAATAGGGCAGGTACTACTGATAGTAGCGGTTTACACTAACGTATTTACATGTAAAAAGTATTTTGTAAACGCTAGTAGTGCGACTGCTATGATTATAGGAGCTATCAAAATTTTGTAGCTTAACGTATCATTTTCCGTTTCAGAAAATTCCATTTTGTGTCTTTCGGTAGTATTTGTAAAAATAAGTAGAACAAACACAACGGGAACGATTAACATTAAATAATTGAAAAAAGTCGAAGGACGAATGGCAATGTACATTAAAGTTGAAATCAATATGGAAGGCAATAAATAATGGTAAAGCAAGAAAGTGTTGAACTTTTCGGGTTTAATTGTTAAGTAATAAATATTGGCAGTTAGTAGTAAATATCTGTACATGAAAAAAGCAATCATAAGCAGTATAAATAGGCAAATAGATGCAACTATTATTTTGGCAACTATACCCATATACAAGTAACTCAAAACTATTCCAAAACCTTCGTAAATAAAGCAACCAAACAAAATATTTCCAACCATAAATGAAAGGGTAAATATAAAACCCCAAGCTAAAAATATTCGCAAGTATCCGTTGTACTCAATAGTATTGAAAAAAATTATCCCGAAAAATAAAAGCAGAATAACCTGTGCAATAAAAGGGATAGAGTAGAGAATAATCACCATTTGCTGAGTCCATTTTTCTGTCGGAATATTGTAATATATAGTTGAGTTGGTAAGGAATAGCTGGTATCCAAAAAATTTTCCTATCAATATGTTAAAAGATATTTGAAATAGTACAACAAAGCAGGCGGCAATAATGCCAATAAAAAGAGAATTAATAAAAGCAACATGATTTGCTTTTATTTTTGTTTGAACAAGGTTCATTGTTTATGCTTAAAATTAAATATAATTAATTTTTATATGCTCCTTTTTCAAGTTTGTTTTTAATTTCTGTAAACGCTGCAACAGTCTGGTTTACATCGTCTATCGAGTGTGTGGCAGTTGGGATAAGTCGAAGTAAAATAACCCCCTTCGGCACAACAGGATAGGTAACTATTGAGCAGAAAATATTGTAAGTTTCTCTCATTTCGCGAGTTATTTTGGTAGCTTCTTCAATAGTTCCATTAAGCATAACAGGTGTAATTACCGATTCGGTATTGCCTATTGAGATTCCGGCATTTCTTAAGCCGTCTTGCAGAGCATGAGCTATAGTCCACATTTTTTCTCTCAATTCGGGATATTTTTTTATAAGTTCCATACGTTTCAATGCACCTATTGTAATCGGCATTGGTAGCGATTTTGCAAATATTTGCGAACGCATGTTATGTTTCAAATAATTTATTATATCCTTGTCGCCAGCAACAAAAGCTCCAATTGTAGCAATAGCTTTTGCAAAAGTTCCGAAATATAAATCAACGTCGTTTTGAACACCGAAATGTTCGTCGGTTCCGGCTCCTGTTGGTCCCATAGTTCCAAAACCGTGAGCATCGTCAATCAACAAACGGAATTTAAAATCTTTTTTCATTTTAACTATTTCGTCAATTTTGCCCAAATCGCCCGACATTCCGTAAACACCTTCGGTAATTACTAATATTCCACCATTGGTTTTAGAAGTTAGCTTTGTAGCACGCTGCAAACAAGTGCGCAACTTTTTCATATCGTTGTGCGGATAAACAAAACGTTTACCCATATGCAAACGCATACCATCGATAATACAAGCGTGAGACTCGTTATCGTACACTATAACATCATTTCTGTCGACAAGCGCATCGATGATAGAAAGCATACCTTGATAACCGTAGTTAAGCAGATATGCAGCTTCTTTATTAACAAAATCGGCTAAAACAGCTTCAAGTTTTTCGTGGTAGGAAGTATGTCCGCTCATCATTCGAGCTCCCATAGGGTAAGCTAATCCCCACTGTTCGGTTGCTTCTGTATCGGCTTTTCTAACTTCGGGGTGATTTGCCAATCCTAAGTAGTTGTTTAAACTCCAAATCAAGCATTCTCTGCCGTCAAAAACCATTCGGCTGCCGATTTGACCTTCTAATTTTGGAAACATGTAATAACCATCTGCGTAGTAGGCGTGTTCGCCTAATGGTCCTAAATAGCTTGTTCTTTTCTCAAAA
>JAQVEX010000059.1 GCA_028697555.1 Lentimicrobiaceae bacterium
TTTCGGGGTCTATTAGGTCTCTTTGTCCGAAAATTAAAGCAGCAGCAATGCCCAACTCTTTTTCATCTAAATTTGCTTCTTTGAGTGTGTTTACAAAGTAGGCTCTCATTTTAGCTGTTAAAAGCAATACCTGACGAGTGTTTTTTACATCGAGAATCTTGTAGTACTCGCTTTTTAAATAACCCTGATGAAAGATGTTTTTGTTTTGTAAATATTTCTTATAATTGAAACCGCCTATATTGTTTGGCGGACTAATTTCGTTAAACTTTAAGTAACAAACTAGAGTGTTGCCAACTTGCGGGATAGTGTTAGTGCTATCTTTGCTGAAATACAGTAATGCCTTTCCTGTGGTTTCCGTCTTGATGTTATTGTTTATTGCAGCTTTTACGTTAGCTACCGTTTTTAGCGAATTTTCCTTTTCTTGCAGAGGTTCTGCAATTTCTAAAATGAAAAAACCTTCGGTTTGAGTTTTGCTAAAATGACTACTGTGCCTAAATTCTTGTTTACTGACGGTATTGAAATAACCTAACAGAAATAAAATTACAAACGTCGCCACGCCAAATGCTACCGAATCTGTGTTGAGTTTGTAGCCGGCTACAAGTATTGCAATAAGGAGTGCGGAGATAGCAACAATAACAACTGTTGCAGGAAGAACCTGCCAGTTGGGAGTTAATAAAACAAACAAAATTCCCATCAAAAAAGGAGTAAATAATTTTAAAATCGGGAAAAACCTTAAATCTTTCATACAATCAATTATTTAACTCCAAAGTTTGCTACGTAACAATAGCAACATTAGCAAACAGCACGACAATTCTACAGAAGTCGCCTACCAATAGCCTTAGAGCGAACTTTGTAACGCAAAAGCGTTAAATCATAAGAAAAGCAAAAATTAAATAGTTAAAATTTCCTTTTCTTTAACTTCAAACATTTTATCAACTTCTTCCGAGTATTTATCGGTAAGAGTTTGAATGTCTTTTTCAAGAACTTTTACGCTATCTTCTGGCAGTCCGTCTTTTTCTAATTTTTTCAAAGCATCAATGCTGTTGCGTCTTATTGCTCTTATAGTAACTTTTGCATTTTCAACATCGGTTTTGGCTGTTTTAACCAAATCCTTTCTTCTTTCTTCTGTTAAAGCCGGAACTAAAATCCTTAGGATTTCGCCGTTGTTTTGCGGATTAAAACCCAAATTTGCGTCCATAATCACTTTTTGTAAGGGCTCTAACATGTTTTTTTCCCAGGGCTGAACAATAATTTGTTGAGCATCGGGAGTGTTTATGCTTGCAACTTGCTCAATGGGCGTGAGCGTGCCGTAATAATCGACTTTAAGACCGTCGAGCATATGTGGTGTAGCCTTTCCTGTACGGTATTTCTGAAATTCTTTTTCCAAAAAAACCAAAGCATTTTTCATGCTTTCTTCGGCTGTTTCAATTACGATTTTCGTTTCTTCTGTCATGGTTATTAGTTTTATATTTGTTTGTATTAACGTTTCCTTTTATTTAATATGCAAATGTAAGGTTTTTTTTAAGAAGATGGTGTTTTCATTAAAAAAATGGCTGTTGGCTCTTAGCTCTTAGCTATTGGCTAAGTACAGTTAATTGCTCATTGCTCATTGCCACGTAACTCGCAACCCGCAACTCGCAACCACTCACCACCCATCACCCACCACTCATCACCATTCACTAATTAATTATCGTTCCACACTTTTCTCCTGTAATAATTTTCTGAATATTTCCTTCTTTGTGAATATTAAAAACCACGATAGGCATATTGTTTTCTCTGCACAGGGTAAAAGCAGTCATATCCATTATTTTCAGTTCTTTATCAATAACTTCGTCGAAAGTTAAGGTTTCAAAAGGTGTTGCATTTGGAACTTTTTCGGGGTCGGCGCTATAAACTGCATCAACACGAGTTCCTTTAAGAAGTATATCGGCTTTCATTTCAATAGCTCGTAGAGCTGCCGCCGAGTCGGTTGTAAAAAACGGGTTGCCTGTTCCGCCTGCAATTATGCAGACTTTGTTTTGTTTCAATATTTTTTCTACAACAATATGATTGGTTTTGCGGCATATCCCTTCAATTTCTAAAGCACAAACAAGTTCGGCATCAACTCCAACGTTTTTCAATACCGATTGCAAAGCCTTGCTGTTAATAACAGTTGCAAGCATTCCCATGTAGTCGCCATCTGTTTTATCAATATTGATGTTTTTGCTTTTTATACCCCTAAAAATGTTTCCACCGCCAAGTACAACAGCAATTTCAACGCCTTGCTCGTGCGCATTTTTTATTTCGTTGGCGTAGTGCATAAGCATTTCGGAAGAAAAGCCGTACCCGTTGGTGTCGGCTAAAGATTCGCCACTAAGTTTTATTAAAATTCTCTTATATTTTATCATAATTGTACATATTTCGATTTATTATGCGCGACCGTGGCAATTTTTGTATTTCTTACCGCTACCGCAGGGACAGGGCTCGTTTCTGCCGGTCTTTTTCTCAACTTTTACAGGAGCATTTGTAGTGTTTGCTTGCGTGGCATGACCGAATGTTTCTGCACGTTGTTCTCTGAGTGCTTCCTTGTTGGTTCGTTCCGGAAGTTTTGTCTCTCTTACTTTGCTGTCGGTGTCTTCGGGCAGGTGTGCTTTGAACAAGAAACTAATAATGTCCTTGTTTACTTTGTTAATCATGCTTTTAAACAACTCAAACGACTCCAACTTGTATATAAGTAGCGGGTCTTTCTGCTCGTAGCTTGCCGATTGTACGCTTTGTTTCAAATCATCCATTTCTCTAAGATGTTCTTTCCAAGCATCGTCAATCATCGAAAGAGTGATAAATTTTTCTACAGCTAAAGCCACTTCTTTACCTTTATCATTGTACGCCTTTTCAAGATTAGCAGCAACGTTAATAGTTTTCCTTCCGTCGGTAATGGGTATTCCTATGTATTGGTAATTCTGATTACTCTCGTATATTCTTTGAATAACCGGATAAGTTATTTCTGCAATACGCTTATTTTTTTCTAAATATTGTTCATAAACATGGTCGAAAAGTTTCTCCGCCAACACTTCTGTTCTATCAGATTTCAACTCCTTATCGTCGAAGATGTTTTCTATAGCGAAAGCCGAAATTAGGTCTAGGTTAATATTATCGGTGTTTTCATCATCTTTATTTTCTTCGATGATGTTTTCGCCCAAGTCGTAAATCATATTTGAAATTTCGAGAGCAAGTCTGTCGCCAAAAAGAGCTTGTTTACGTTTATTGTAAATAACTTCTCTTTGCGAGTTCATAACGTCGTCGTACTCCAACAGTCGCTTACGAATTCCGAAGTTATTTTCCTCTACTTTTTTCTGAGCTCTTTCAATACTTTTTGTAATCATGCTATGCTGAATGACTTCTCCTTCCTTCAAGCCCATTCTGTCCATGATTTTAGAAATATTATCGGAGCCGAACATTCTCATTAGGTCGTCTTCAAGCGATACGAAAAACTGTGAGCTACCAGGGTCACCTTGACGTCCGGCACGACCTCTAAGCTGCCTATCAACACGACGAGATTCGTGTCTTTCGGTACCTATAATAGCCAAACCGCCGGCTTCTTTAACGCCTTTTCCCAACTTGATGTCGGTACCTCTACCTGCCATGTTTGTAGCTATTGTAACGTTACCTGGCAAACCTGCTTCGGCAACTATTTGAGCCTCTTTTTGGTGAAGTTTAGCGTTCAAAACATTATGTTTTATTTTTTCGCGGGTAAGCATTCTGCTAAGCAATTCAGAGATTTCAACCGATGTTGTACCAACAAGTACAGGTCTGTCGTTATCTGTCAATCGCTTTATTTCCTGAATAACAGCGTTGTACTTATCTTTTTTGGTTTTATAAACAAGGTCTTCTTGGTCGTTACGAATTATAGGTCTGTTGGTTGGAATAACAACGACATCTAATTTGTAAATATCCCAAAATTCGCCCGCTTCTGTTTCAGCCGTACCAGTCATACCAGCTAACTTGTTGTACATACGGAAGTAGTTTTGCAAAGTAATTGTGGCGTAGGTTTGTGTTGCAGCCTCAACTTTAACATTTTCTTTAGCCTCTATAGCTTGGTGCAAGCCGTCTGAGTACCTTCTGCCCTCAAGAACACGTCCTGTTTGTTCGTCAACAATTTTAACTTTATTGTCAACAACAATATATTCAACATCTTTTTCGAATAGGGCGTATGCTTTCAGAAGCTGATTAACAGTATGTATTCTTTCCGATTTAACGGCGAAATCCCTTAGCAGTTCTGATTTAGCCTCAGCTTTTTCTTTTGGAGAAAGATTTAGTTTTTCAAGATCGGCTATTTCGGCTCCAACATCAGGCATGATGTAGAATTTAGGGTCTTCGTATGATTTGGTTATCAGGTCTATACCTTTTTCGGTAAGTTCTATAGTATTATTTTTTTCGTCTATTACAAAAAACAGCGGTTCATCAATTATGTGCATGTTTTTCGACTGTTCTTGCATGTAAAAGTTTTCGGTTTTAAGCAGTTGTTGCTTAATTCCCGGCTCGCTCAAAAATCTGATTAATGGCTTGTTTTTTGGCAAAGCTCTGTAAGCTCTTAAAAGAGCTTCGCCACCTTTCTTTTCATTTTCGGGGTCAATTTTTCCTTCATCATCAGTTACTAGCAACGATTTAGCTTCTGCCAATAATCGAGTAGCAAGCTGTCTTTGTTCGTTGTAAAGTTTGGTTATTTCGGGTTTTAATGTTTCAAACTCTTGATTGTCGCCTTTGGGTGTAGGTCCGGAAATAATTAGCGGGGTACGAGCATCGTCAATTAATACGGAGTCAACCTCGTCGACGATGGCGTAGTAGTGTTCGCGTTGTACGAGTTCGTCCTTGTTACGAGCCATATTATCGCGAAGGTAGTCGAAACCAAATTCGTTGTTGGTACCGTAGGTAACATCAGCCAAGTATGCATTTCTTCTTTCCAAAGAGTTTGGTTCGTGCTTATCGATGCAATCGACACGAAGTCCGTGAAACTCAAACAAAACTCCCATCCATTCCGAGTCTCTTTTTGCCAAGTAGTCGTTGACGGTAACCACATGCACTCCTTTTCCGGGTAATGCGTTAAGGTAAATAGCCAAAGTAGCCACAAGAGTTTTTCCTTCACCGGTAGCCATTTCCGCAATTTTACCTTGATGCAGCACTGTACCTCCAATTAGCTGGACATCGTAGTGCTCCATGTCCCAAGTTATCATGTTTCCGCCTGCCATCCATCTGTGATCCCAATAGGCTTTGTCGCCAACCACATTTACGCTATCTCTTTCGGCTGCAATATCTTTGTCCATTTGGGTTGCAGTAACCTCAACAGACTCGTTGCCTTTAAAACGGCGTGCTGTTTCTCTAACAACGGCAAAAGCTTCTGGTAATATGGCATTAAGTAGTTTTTGTGTCTTTTCGTATTCGGTTTTAGATAAAGTGTCGATACGTTTAAAAAGTTCTTCTTTTTCGGCGATAGGCATTTCCAAATCGACTTCAATACGCGATTTTATCGTATTTATTTCGTCTTGTTCGGCTTTAACGTTTTCATGTATCTTTTGTTTAAATCGTATAGTTCTTTCTCTTAACTCGTCGTTGCTGACGTTTTTTAGCTCCGATAAGTGTTTTTTTGCCTCATTTACTAAAGGAGTAATACTTTTTATGTCGCGTTCGGATTTTGTTCCTCCCGAAAAAAAACTTAGAATCTTATTTAGCATTTTTGTGTATTTTTTTCTTATGCAAAGATAATCTATTATTATGTTAATTTGTACGAATATACCGTTTTTTTACTTAAAAGGTATTAATAAGTACGTTTTATAATTCAATTTTATTAATGTGCTTATAGCCTTCTCTTACTGATAAAGGTGAAAGCTTATGTTTTGACAAAAAATCTTTTACCCAAGCCGAATTAGTTTTCGAATATTCGCGCAAAGCCCAGCCTATAGCCTTGTTTATAAAAAACTCGTCGCTATTGGCGTTGTTAAGTATAGCTTCGGTCAAAAATTCCTTATCTGTTTTTTCTTTAAATTTAAGCTGACAAATAATGCTGCTTCGTCTTATCCACATGTTTTCATCGGTAATCCATAGTTTAAGCTTGTTTTGCAGAATTTTTGGATGCTGTTCAATGATTTTCCCTAAGCAGTTTCCGGCAATTAAATCAACAGTATCCCACCACGATTTGTCTGTAATTAAAACCCGCACTTTTTGCAAATCGTTTTCAGCAAACTTATATTTTCCACTGTTTAAAATATCAATAGCCAAATACTGAAACTCTCTTTCGGGCTTATTCCACAATAGGTTGATTATTTCCCAGTTGGGTTGCTTTTCTTTTTTCAGCTCTTTTACCAATTCTTTTTGCAATGTTGTTCGTAACGGCTTTTTTATTCCCAAGAAATCGAACATATTTCGCATATAATTACTCATTCCAACTGCTTCGGTAGCATTGGCATTCTGATAAAACAAATCAATGGTTTTGTTGAGTAATTCCATAATATTATTTTTTCTCTAAGTAATCAACTATGCTTTTGTTGTGTGTGTGGACTGATATATCAATAACAGGATTCAGCTTTTTGTTTTCAATTAGAGATTTTAAAAAAGGATAAATTGGCACTTGTTTTGTCCAGTATTCTCCGCCACAAAATATCATGGGACTTGCATATCCGTATGATTCGTAGTGATTTTGTGCAAGGTCTTGAAAAATTTCTTGCATAGTGCCGGCACTTCCAGGAGCGTAAATAACACCTCCTTTAGCAATGGCAAGCAAACCTTCTTCACGTAAGCTGTTTTCAAATAGTTTGGCTATATGAGTTGAGAAAGGTGTTGGAGGCTCGTGTCCGTAGAACCAAGTGGGAATGCTTAAACTCTTATAATTGGTTGTAGGATATTTTTCAAACACTTTAAAAGCCGAAGGTAGCCACAACTCGTGGTTGTATATTGGAGCGACGCTTAAAATGCTTATCGCATCGTCGAGGTGAGAGTTGGGTTCGCCTGCAAACCAAGCTCCTAAGTGAGTAGCTTCCATAGCACCAGGTCCACCGCCCGACACCATTAAGTATCCTTTTTCGGTTAAGGTTTTAGATAAATATGCTATTTGTTTGTAAAAATCGCTGTTACGCTCCAATTTATGACCACCCATTATAGCAACAACTTTTCTTTCGTCATAATTGTCTAAAAATTCGTACTTAGAGGTGCGTATAGAATAGTCGTGCAATGTTCTTGCAAGCATTTCGCCCAAGTTATCCGATACAGCTCCAAAACTATAATAACGGTCGTAAACAATTTTGTCTAATGTTTTTGAATAACTGTCGGGATTATTGTAGTCGTAGTTGTTGTACAAAGTGTCTTTATTGTACAATTGCGATGGGAAAGCCTCGAAAGGAACGTCAAATTCCGTTAGAATGTAATTGTTTTTCTCTAAATGGTTTTTAAGATTCTTTGACATTGTGCAACCCAAAAACGTAGATTGATTTATTTCAATTTTTAATAATTGCTCTTCGTATTTTATCAAATCAAGTTTTTGAAACACGTGATTATTCACATTTTTATGAGTTAGGCATAGGTTTAATTCCGGATAGGTATCAATTCTGCCCACTATTGCCGGAGCAATAGTTTTGTGTTTTTGTAATTTCGAGTTATCTAAATTCATATTTAATGGAGTTTTTAGTTTATATTTTTTGCTTTGTATATTCTAACAATTACAGACATTATAAAAATCAATTGTTTTTAGCTAGTGATTTTCTTATCTTATTATAAATGAGCCAACAAGCAATTCCGCATAATCCGCCTAAAATATTTGCAACAATATCTAAAACTTCAAATTGTCGGTTTTGAGTTAACAATTTTTGAACTATTTCCATAAATATTCCCCAAATTGCGACAATACATAGTGGGATAAGTAGTTTTGTTTTTTTTATATGAGGTTGCCAAGCCCACAAAAACAAAAAGGAAAATACTAGGTACATTAAAAAATGTGCTACCTTGTCGGCATGTGCAAACAGTGGTATTTTCGGGAAATTACTTGAAGGCATTACGCTAAGTAAAGTAATAAGCGCAAGATAAGCGAAGAAAAAAGATTTTTTTATAGCGGGTTTCATCAAAATCATAATTAGTTTTTATACTTAATCCATTTCCAAAGTTCTTTGTAAGTAACTTTTTTACCGTACATGAGTATTCCGGTTCTGTATATTTTGCCTGCAATCCAAACACAGCCAAGGAATCCGAGTATGAGTAGAGCAATAGAAAGAATCAATTCCCAATACGGAACACCAAAAGGTACGCGAGTTAGCATTACAATTGGCGATGTGAACGGAATCATAGAAAGCCAAAAGGCTAAAGGACCTTCGGGATTTTGTATAATCTGTGGTGAAACCATAATTCCGAGCAACAAAGGAATGGAAATAGGAAACATAAACTGATTTGTATCGGCGTCGTTGTCAACGGCAGCACCTATGGCGGCAAAAAGTGCGGCATATAGCAAGTAGCCAATCAAAAAGTAAATAATAAAAGTTATGAGTATTACAGGTATGTTGAAGCTTTTTATAACATTAAAAGCTTCTTCAATTAGTTGATTATTAGCCGACCCACTTTGGCTAATCATATTTATGTCGGGGCTGCCTTGTAAGTCGTCGGTTAGCATTAAATTGGTTGTAGTGTTGGCACTTTCTGCCGAGAAATATTGAGGAAATATAAGTTGAGCAGAAGTAAGTATAGCAAAGGTTAGAACTATCCACAAAAGAAACTGTGTTAATCCTAAAAGTGCAATTCCTACAATTTTGCCTAGCATAAGCTGAAACGGCTTTACAGACGAAACTATAACTTCGATAATGCGACTGGTTTTTTCTTCTAAAACACCGCTCATAACCTGCGAGCCGTACATGAAAATAAACATGTATATCAGCAAACTTGTAACGTATCCGATTATCATGGCGACTTCCGTAAAACTTTCTTTTTCGTTACCGCTGTCGTCGGTTTTTACAGTGGTAAGTTTTATGTCGGTTTTAATTTTCTCCAATATGGTTTCGCTTATCAAATCTCTGGTAGCTGAATCGGCAGTATGATTGTAGTCGGGCATGGTTTTTTCAATCTGCTTACTTATTTCGGCAGAAAGTTTTAATTTTTCTACCTGCTTGCCCATGCTATTGCTTATGTACGTTTTTAAATTGAGCGTAGGTTGTTTGTTTGAGTATATTATCCCATTTTCGGGAATGTTTAGTTTGGTAGCCGGAATGTACAACAGATTATAGTCGCCAGTTTTAACCAAACGTTGTTTTAAGCTATCGATGTTGTCGTAAGAGCGGACAAATGTGTAGTTTTCGGTATCGTTAAGATGGTCGGCAAAGATGTTTGTTTCATCAATTACGTGAACCAATGCTTTATCGTCTTGTTTTGAGTTAAGATATATAACAAGGAGTATGGTGGCAGCTATAAGTACGGGACCAAGAATGGTCATAACTATAAAACTTCTTTTTTTTACTTTCGATAAGTACTCTCTTTTTATTATTAGAAAAGTTGTTTTTTTCATGCGTAAATAGGTGTTTTAATATGTTACAAAACGTGCTATTTTTGGGTTTTATATTGTAAATATGTTATAACTGTTGTTGATTTTGGTTTTGCTTGCCGGAAGTTTTATTTACCACCGAAATAAATACTTCATTCATAGATGGTATAAGCTCAGCAACTCTATGTATTTTAGTTTTTGGAATTAAAAATTGCAGCAAATCGTTTGAGGTCAGATTATCATTAACCTTATACGTAATGCTGAGGGTATCGTCATTTTCAGGCTTGCTGTCAATTATTTTGAAATCGTCGTTGGATAGGGTAGTCATGTAGTCATCGACGTGGCTTATGTGGACTTCCAATTCGTTGTTAAAGTGCTGTTTTTTAATATCGTATATGTTTCCTTCCAAAACTTTTTCAGCTTTGTTTATAAGGGCAATATTGTCGCAAAGTTCTTCAACCGAACTCATGTTGTGTGTCGAAAAAATAATTGTAGCACCTTTTTTCTTGAGCTCTAATATTTCGTCTTTTAAAATGCTTGCATTTATTGGGTCGAAACCGCTAAAAGGTTCGTCGAAGATGAGCAACTTGGGCTTGTGAACAACAGTAGTAACAAACTGAACTTTTTGCTGCATCCCTTTTGAAAGCTCTTCAATCTTCTTGTCCCACCACGATTGCATTTCAAGTTTGGTAAACCAATATTTAAGCTCATCTTTTGCCTCTTTAAGGCTAAGACCTTTAAGCTGAGCCAAATAAATAGCTTGTTCGCCGACTTTCATTTTTTTGTACAAACCTCTTTCTTCTGGCAGATACCCAACGTTTTTTACGTCCGAAAGTTTTAGTTTGTTTCCGTTAAGCAAAACTTCACCCGAGTCGGGAGCAGTAATTTGATTAATTATTCTGATAAGTGTTGTTTTGCCGGCACCGTTTGGACCAAGTAGTCCGTAAATACTATTTTCGGGAACCGATATGCTTACATTATTTAACGCAGTGAAATTTCCAAATTGTTTTCTTACCGAAATGGTTTCTAGCAGTGGTTTTGCCATTTGTTGTTATATTATTTTGAATGGTTATTCGTATGCAAATATTTTACTGAAAATACTCTTTCATTCTATCGAAAAACGAATTGCCTTTATTTGGCTGCGGTTTAAAGTTTTCGCTATTTCTGAGTTTTTCTAATAGTCCTTTTTCTTCTTTTGTTAAATTTTTTGGTATCCAAGTATTAATTGTAACAATAAGGTCGCCTTTTCCGAACGCATTAAGTTTAGGCAAACCTTTGCCTTTGAGTCGTAGTAGTTTTCCGGGCTGAGTCCCTGCTTCAACTTTAATACGTACTTTTCCGTCTAATGTAGGAATTTCAACCGAACTGCCAAGTGCAGCATCGGGTACGCTAATGTGCAGGTCGTACAGTATGTTGTTGCCGTCTCTTTGGAAGTCGCGATGCGGTTCTTCTTCAATAAGTATGATAAGGTCTCCGGGTATGCCACCTCTGGCAGCAGCATTACCTTTGCCCTGCATTGAAAGTTGCATGCCGTCGGAAACTCCCGCCGGAATGTTAATAGTAATAACTTCGTTGCCTTTAACTATACCGTTTCCGGAACAGTTTACGCACTTGTTTTTAATAATCTTACCTTCGCCGCTACAAGTGGGGCAAATTGTGGTCGATTGCATTTGACCGAAAATAGTATTACTAACGCGAGTAACTTGTCCGCTACCATGGCAGGTACCACATGTTTCGTAAGCAGAACCGTCGGCAGCACCTGTACCGTTACACGATGAGCAAGGTTTGTACTTATTTACTCTAATTTTCTTCTCAACACCGGTATTTATTTCTTCCAAGGTAAGTTTAACCTTAACCCTGAGGTTAGTACCACGTGTTACTCTTCTGCCGGCGCCGCTTCTTCCCGACGAAAAACCACCAAAAGCTCCGCCAAAAACATCGCCGAAGATATCTCCAAACTGACTGAAAATATCTTCCATATTCATGCCACCGCCACTAAAACCACCAAATCCTTTAAGACCATCGTGACCAAATCGGTCGTATTTTTGTCTCTTTTCAGGATTGCTCAGAACTTCGTATGCTTCTGCAGCTTCCTTAAATTTTTCTTCAGCTTCTTTATTATCGGGGTTTTTATCGGGGTGGTATTTTAGAGCTTTTTGTCTGTACGCTTTTTTTAATTCGTCGTCAGTAGCATCTTTGCTAACACCTAATATTTCGTAATAATCTCTTTTACTCACAATATTTATATTTTATTCTCCAATAATAACTTTTGAAAAACGAATCACTTTCTCGTTCAATTTGTAACCTTTTTGAGTTTCGTCTATTATTTTTCCTTTCATTTCAGGGTCTTCTGCTTTAATTGTCGTAATAGCTTCGTGGTAGTCGGTGTCGAAGTCTTGTCCTATGCAGTCGATTTCAGATAAACCCCTGCTGCCCAACATATTTTTCAGCTTTGTTGTAATAAGCAAAGAACCTTCAACAATACCTTTTAGGTCATTGCTTTCGGAGTTTACTTTATTTGCTCTGTCCATATCATCGAGAATGGGAAGCAAATCTTTAATAATATCTTCGGAAGCATGCTGACGCAATTCTATTTTTTCTTTGTTTGTTCTTTTGCGATAGTTATCAAATTCGGAATACAATCGCAAGTAGCGGTCGTTAAGCTCTTCGTATTTTTTGTTTAGTTCGTAATACTCATTTGCACAAACAGTTTCTTCGCTTTTTTTTGTTTCTTCGTTTGAATTTTCCGCTGTATTTGTGTCCGTTTCAGGATTTTCAGTGTTACTTATTTCGATATTGGTCTTTTTTTCTTCTTCTTTTGTTTTTTTGTTGTTTATTCTATTATCCTTTTTCATATTGACATATTATTTATTCGACAAATTGTCACTAATACAATGAGTTAATTTTCTTAAATCGGCAAATATACACGTTTTGCTTATGATTAACCAAATTGTAGATAGTTCAACATGATTGTTCAAATACTTTGCCAATAATGTAATAAGGTCAAATTGTCAGTAAAAAGTCTTATTTTGTTTTATTAATCCTTTTTATATCTGCTCCGAGCTTGTTAAGTCTGATATCAATATCCTGATAGCCTCTATCGATTTGGTTTACGTTGTGGATAACGCTTTTGCCTTCGGCAGATAATGCAGCAATAAGCAGGGCAACTCCGGCTCTAATATCCGGCGATGTCATGGTAACTCCTCTTAGTTTTTGCTTTCTGTCTAAACCTATAACTGTGGCTCTGTGCGGGTCGCACAAAATAATTTGAGCACCCATATCAATAAGTTTATCGACGAAAAACAAACGACTTTCAAACATTTTTTGGTGAATCAGAACACTACCTTTTGCTTGTATAGCAGTAACCAAGGCAATGCTGATAAGGTCGGGAGTAAAGCCTGGCCAAGGAGCATCAGCAATTGTGAGTATGCTGCCATCCATAAAAGTGTTTATTTCGTAGTTGCTTTGCGAAGGAATAAAAATATTGTTATCGGAAATGTCCATTTTTATACCTAGTTTTTGAAATACTGTAGGTATGATACCAAGTTCGGCGGTGTTGACGTTTACAATATTTATTTCGCTTTGCGTCATTGCTGCCAAGCCGATAAAGCTACCGACTTCAATCATATCTGCGTCAAGCGTGTGAGTTGTTCCTTTAAGTTGTTTAACGCCTTCTATTGTTAGCAAATTAGACCCAATGCCGTTAATATTGGCTCCCATTCTTACAAGCATTCTGCACAATTGTATAATGTATGGTTCGCAGGCGGCATTGTATATCGTTGTAGTGCCTTCGGCTAAAACCGATGCCATAATAATATTGGCGGTTCCTGTTACCGACGCTTCTTCAAGGTGCATGTAGCAGCCTTTAAGTTTCTTTGCTTTAAACTCAGTCAGATTATGTGAGTATGATACTTTGGCACCTAATTTTATTAAGCCTATAAAGTGAGTATCAAGGCGTCGTCTTCCGATTTTGTCGCCGCCAGGTTGCGGAAACTTGCAAATGCCGAAACGAGCCAATAGAGGACCAATTAGCATAACCGAACCTCTTAAACTCGAAGCTTGTTTAGCGAAGTTGGGTGTGTTTATGTAGTTTATATCAACGTTGTCGGCTTTGAAGGTGTACGAACTTTCATTGTTGCGTTTAACTTTTACTCCAAAACCTTCCAAAAGTGCTATCAGATTGTTTACGTCGATAATGTTTGGTACATTATTAACAGTAACTTCTTCGGGGGTAAGCATTACAGCACATAAAATTTGTAGGGCTTCGTTTTTGGCTCCCTGCGGAGTAATTTCTCCTTTTAATTTTTTCCCGCCTATAATTTCAAATGAACTCATAATAAATAAGGTGTTTTAGTTTTTATTTCTGACGTTTTTTATGGTAATTGTCTTTTCTTTTTCTCTTGCGTTTATTCGAGCTGGTCGTGGTTTTTGTTTGTTCTTGTTTGTTAACGATTTTGAGTATTTCGGAAGTTGTTTTCAACTTGTCCGAATCGCGTAATTTTAGTTGTCCGTCCGAAAGCAAATCCAAGTGTTCAAAAATCAACTCATCATCAACCGAATCTCTATTCCAATTTAGGTACATTTTTTTCAAAATGTTAGCAATTGTTTTAACCAATTCTTCTTTTTCTAATCCGTCTTCATAGTCAACGGCTTTTTCTATAATCGCTTGTATGTACTTGCCGTACGGTCGCAACTTGATGTTGTTGGAATTGTATTTTGGTTTGCTAACTATTTTATTTTCTTTTGGGTCGGGTAACGGATATGGAAAATC
>JAQVEX010000060.1 GCA_028697555.1 Lentimicrobiaceae bacterium
TGGTTCACGATTCGTACACACAAGACCCGGGTATTCACCTTATGCTTGCTAAAATGGCTCCGCCATATTATCCAATTGCTCTAGGTGTTATCAGATCGGCTGTGGCTCCAACATACGACGATCTTATGTGTGAGCAGATTGAAAAACAAAAAGAAGTATCTAAAATTAAATGTGTTGACGATTTGCTTAATAGTGGCGACACTTGGGAAGTGTAACGATTTTTAAAGTTACATAACCTATAAGAAATCCGAACAAAAAGAAATGCAAAAAAGACTGAATTTTCGAAAAAATTGGTTGATTATTGCAATCTTTTTGTCCGGATTTTGTTTTTCTGCGCTCCAGGTAGCTCTGTTTCGCTTGCTAAGTTTTTCAACAGGAACTACAGTTATGGCAAGTACTATCGTGCTTTCGGGATTTATGATAGGGCAGGGCTCAGGGGCGGCAATAATAGGGAGAATTAAAGCCAACATCAGAAAAACAACACGTTTGTTGGTTGTAATTTTTATCCTACTTGCGATTATTGCAACTTCGTACAGTTTTATGCTCAACCCTGGTTTGGCAACCATACTCGCTCAAAAATCGGTGATTAGTTACTTATTTATTGCGGCTATAGTTGTAGTTCCATCAACGCTTATAGGAGTGGTTTTTCCCGCTATTTCTTTTTTGTACATAAACACCGATTTAATAGCTTCTAAACTAGGTAAAATGTATTCGGCTGACACTATAGGTGCCGCCATCGGAGGTATTGCAACAGGTGTTCTTTTGTTGGCAAAAGCAGGTCAGAAAGGTGCTTTTTACATTATTGCAATAATGTTGCTTTTTATAGCAACTTTGTTTGCAATTTTTTCTTTCAAAATCCAAAATGAAGGAAAATTATCAGAAAAACAGTCGGTTAAGATTGATAGAAGTAAGATGTACTTGTTGGTGCTGTCGTTCGTTTTCGGATTTGTAGTTCTTGCCTTGGAAGTCTTATGGTTAAAGTTTTTTAGGGTGTATTTTACCAATACCGCCTATTCATTTTCTCTTGTAACATCAATGGCTATTTTAGGGATTTTTGTCGGTAGTTCCTTTTTCGAAAAACATTCATCTGCAAGAAATAATATAATAAGCAGTAAACTATTATCAAACACGTTTTTTGTTTTCTTAGTAGTTGTAATTTTAAGTATAATATTTATCTACAACATACCCGAATGGCTGTTGTTTCCGTTAGAACGCCATGTTGAGACTAACTGGGTACGTGTGTTTTTAATTCCTTTTTTGTCGTCGCTTTTTGTAATTGTTCCAGTTTCAGCTGTTTCCGGTTTTGCTTTTCCGCTCATTACTTCATTATATCACAGCGAAAATAAAAATGTGAATAACAGCGTTGGAGCAGTTTTGTTCGCAAACTATTTGGGTAGTGCCTTAGCACCTATTGTGGCTATTTTTGTGTTACTCAAGTTTTTTAATTTGGTAAATGCTTCAATTCTACTGATGTTTGTTGTTGCTCTTGTCGGAATTTATTTATCGGCAAAAAACAGCAAAAAATTCAAATATATTTACATCTCAGTTTCTTTGATACTGCTTATAATATTGGTTGCAAACCCTACTATCAGAGTATTACCGCCTTCATTCAATAAGCTGAACAGAAAAGTGTTGGCGTATGGCGAAACTCCTGAAGGAATATATGTTGTAGGCAAAGATACAAAAGGCAGTCAGTCGGTTTTATCTACCTATGTTAATAATAGTGCGGTAATAGGGTCAAGTTACGATGCTATTAAAGCTGTCAAGATGGTTGGGCACTTGCCTTTCTTTGTGTCGGAAAACGAAATTGAAAATGTGTTGGTAATAGGCTTCGGTATAGGAGTTACAACGGCAGCTATTGCCGAACACAGTGAAGTAAAGCAAATACAGTGCGTTGACCTAATCTCCGACCTTAGTAAAGTTGCACATTTTTACGAACCTTTAAATCGTAATGTTGTTAGGGATAAAAGACTTGAAATTATTAGCGGAGACGGACGCCGATTTTTGCAGGCAACTAAAAATAAATACGACCTAATTTCTTGCGACCCAACCCACCCAATATTAGGTTCGGGCAATTTATACACCCGCGAGTATTATCAACAGTGCTTTATGCACCTGACCGAAAAAGGTATTTATTCGCAGTACTTGCCGTTGCATAAAATTACCAATGAAGATTTGCTTGGAATTATTAAGACTTTTTATTCTGTTTTCGATAATGCAAGCGTTTGGATTGCACATAATCACGCAATATTGCTAGGAAATAAAGACAGTGGCAAAATCGATTTCAAAAAATGGACAAATAATATCTCCAAACTAAAACCCGATATTTATTTTTACGATAATCCTTACCATTTGGCTGCATGTGTGTTTCTCGAAAGCGAAAAAATAAATGCTCTTACTGCAAATTCTGAAATAAATACCGATAACAAAACCTACACCGAGTTTTTTAAACTTTCGTCGTTAAATTCCGACAACTTGTATAAAAACATTTCCTCACTTAATAACAATAGGGTGTCGGTGTTCGATGTGTTTTCCAATATTGACGATACGGTTACTATGAACAGTTTTGAGTTAGGTAACCTTTATCTCACAAAAGGTGTAATTGAAATGTGCAAGAACAATCCTCAAGGATACAAAGAAAACTTGTACAAAGCCAACTACTTGAATCCTCAAAACGAAGAGATACCGTTTTTAATCAAATACTATTTTAATTAAATAAAGAATTTCTGATAAATTGTTACTTTTGTGCAGAATAAATAAATAATAATGATAGAAAAAGAAAAAGTTATAAATGCACTCAAAACCGTACTCGACCCAGATTTCAACAAAGATATCGTTAGCATGGGTATGGTTGATAATTTAGAAATAAAGG
This sequence comes from Lentimicrobiaceae bacterium, assembly GCA_028697555.1. Lineage (NCBI taxonomy): Bacteria > Pseudomonadati > Bacteroidota > Bacteroidia > Bacteroidales > Lentimicrobiaceae > Lentimicrobiaceae bacterium. Next base: position 2,873 of record JAQVEX010000060.1, read on the forward strand.
ATAATACTGTATCCTTCGATTTTGTACTAACCACAATAGCTTGTCCCTTTAAAGACAAGATGAAAGAGCAAGCCATACAAGCTATAAAACAAAGCGTAGGCGAAAATGTTGAGGTAAATGTGAAATTAACTTCACAAAAGGAAAAACAAAGAGACAGAAAAATGTTGCCCGGCGTAAAAAATATAATAGCTGTTGTTTCGGGTAAGGGAGGCGTTGGTAAATCTACGGTTGCGGCTAATTTGGCTGTATCAATAGCAAAATTGGGAGCTTCTGTAGGATTATTAGATGCCGATATTTACGGACCTTCAGTGCCTATTATGTTTGGATTGCAAGATGTTCAGCCCGAGGCTTATATGGAAGGCGAAAAAACCGTTATAGTACCTGTAGAAAAATATGGAATTAAAACACTTTCTATAGGATTTTTCGTCGACCCTGATCAAGCACTTGCTTGGCGAGGACCTTTAGCCGGAAATTATCTTACACAACTTATCTCCGACGGCGATTGGGGCGAATTGGATTATTTAGTTATAGACATGCCTCCCGGAACCGGCGATATACATTTAACGATAGTTCAGAATATACCCGTTACCGGAGTTGTTATTGTTACTACGCCACAAGAAGTTGCTCTTGTCGATGTGCGTAAGGCTCACACGTTTTTCACTACCGAAAGTATTAACGTTCCAATTGTTGGTATTGTTGAAAATATGTCGTGGTTCACTCCTGCCGAATTGCCAAACAATAAATATTACATATTCGGAAATCAGGGTGGTAAAAAGTATGCCGAAGAACATGGTATATTCTTGCTCGGACAAATACCATTGGTACAAAGTATTACCCAATCGGGAGATGTAGGCAAGCCTGCAGCTCTTGATGCTACATCTATTGAAGGTGCAGCGTTCAGCGAAATGTCGAAAAATGTAGTCCGACAGGTAGCAAAAAGAAATATTAGTATGAAACCAACACAAGTTGTTAAAACCAACGATTAAATATATTATAGTATGAAAGAAATTGAAGAAAAAGTAAAAAACATAATAGAACAAATACGTCCATTCTTACAAGCAGACGGAGGCGATATTAATTTTGTGAACCTCACCGACGACCTTGTAGTTAATGTTCAACTTGTAGGAGCTTGCGGTTCCTGTCCTTTTAGCCAAATGACACTTAAAAATGGAGTAGAAGAGGCTATAAAAAGAGAAATACCGGAGATTAAATCGGTTGAAAACGTAAAATTTTAAATATTAATATCATGGCAAGAGGAGTTAATAAAGTTATTTTGGTAGGGAATTTAGGTAAAGACCCTGAAATTCAGAATTTTGAAAACAGCAAAAAAGCAAGTTTTTCGTTAGCAACAACCGAAACATTTCGTGGCAGAGATGGTAACGATGTTCAGCATACCGAGTGGCACAATATTGTTACATGGGGAGGCTTATCCGACGTTGTTGAGCAGTATCTTAAAAAGGGTAATCAACTGTACGTAGAGGGGCGTATCAGAACTCGCTCATACGAAAGCAAAGACGGAGTTAAAAGAAACATTACGGAAATTATTGCCGACAATCTTATAATGCTTTAAAATTTCTATAAGATTTTGTTTGTAACAGTAGTTATTTCTGCAAGCGAAATAGCTTATTGTCCTTTGCAACATAAATCCACAAAAGTCGCTTTGTAAACAACATTTTTGTTGTTAATGTGTTATTAATAATATGAAGAAAGTTGTCAAACCGTTTTTTTTAGCAAGTGTTTTAACAGCTTTATTGGTGCTGTTGTTTTCTTGCAATAACAATTATGTTCCAAAACCCATTGGCTTTTTACGAATAGAATTTCCCGACAAGCAATATCAAAGATTTGATACCACTTTTCCGTATTCGTTCGATTATCCGATATATGCTGTAGTTTCTCCCAACGATTACTCGGCAGACGAAAAATATTGGATAAATGTTGATTTTCCTGAGTATAAAGGGAAACTCCATATCAGCTACAAAACTTTCAACAACATCGAAACTCTTAAAAACTTAACGGAAGATGCAAGAGTTTTAGCAATGAAACACATTCCTAAAGCTACAGGCATACAGTATATAGAAGTCAATAATGCACAAAAAAATGTTTATGGCTTGATATATAAAATTGGCGGTGCCGATGTAGCTTCAACTTACCAATTTTACCTCACCGACAGCATCAAAAATTATCTTCGCGGAGCTTTGTATTTCAGTGTAATCCCTAATAACGATTCCTTAAGTCCTGTAATTAACTTTATTGAAGAAGATATAAATGAACTTATCAACACTTTTGAGTGGAGATATTGAGTTTTACGGAAATATCTTTAACTAACACTATAAATGAAAAGTCCCGACTACCATTGGCAATCGGGACTTTTATTCATCTTACTCTTAGCTTCTAGTGATCCGCCTGAAACTTTGAACCTTGTTTACATTTTATTTATTTTTAAGTATTTAACTTTGTCGCAAATGCTTACCTATAAACAAAGTAAACTATTTGTTTACATAGTGTAAACCTATTGTTTACCTGTTTAAATTTTTTGTTTACATTATTTTGTTTATTTATATATCATCAACTTTTAATATGTTTACGTCATCATTAGATGGGTTGTAAAATGTTATTACATCTTTGTTTGTATCATTTATTTTGTTGTTTTTATCTTTTAATTTTATCAACACACTATAATGATTATTAACAACATTAGCCAGTTTATTGTATTTTTCTAAAAGATTAGTATATTGTTTTTTTATTTTTAAATAGCCGGCAGCGATAATTACTGCAGAAATACTAACTATTAGTGTAGCAAACGCAAGCAGTATTCCCATAATCCACATAAATGTTTCCATATTTATTTTTATTTTGATTGTATTAATTTTATAAAATCTTTACCCATTACCATTTTAACTATTTTATTTTCATGCTCTTTATCTATTTCAAAAGCTAAAAATATTTTGTTACCTGCTTTTCTTTGTTTCGTTTCCTCTTCCGTCTCAAAAAATATTCTTATATCAACGTCCAAAACTTCAGCAATTTTGGCTAATGTATCAAGGGTAGTAGAATTATTCCTTATAAGTTGATAAAGTCCGGGTTCACTCACACCTGACTCGAAAGCTAATTTTCTCATTGTAATTTTTTTCTCTTTAGCTATTTCTCTGATTTTGTTTAGGTTAACCATATTTTAACAATTTTTAACAATGAAATTGTATCGAAAATATGCATTTATCTATACAATTTGTTTATGTTTGCAAATAATTAAACAATATTCTTTCTACAAATATAAACAATAACAATAAAAAAGAAAGACTAAACAAAAAATTTAGTTAAAAATAATAACAGATGATAATAGTAAACGACAAAAAAGAATTAAAGGAGTTGGTAAAAGAGGTTGTACAGGAAGTAGCCGACAATTCGGTATTAAAAGCCGAACATCGCAAGTTATACCGAAAAGTTGATGCCGCTAAAAAAATGAATATCAGTTTATCCTACCTGTATAAATTAATTAACGCAGGAGCAATCCCAACTACTAACAATCTAATAAGTGGCGAAGTGATAGACTGGTACACAGGTATCAGCAAAACAACAGAGGCAGAGAAAAAACAAATAGCGGAGTTTTTACAACAATTTAAAAAGTAACTTCATGGATATATCAATAATTGAAAGCAAAGTAACTCGGAATTTACCTATACCCTCTAAAAATTTTGTAAGTCTCGAATATGTGGTTAACAAATTTGATATTGATAAATCTTTCAGATGTGAAATTTTAGTTGCTGACCGTTCAGACATGTTAAAACAAGAGATTGTAAAAGCAATATGTAGAATGAAAAATAACGGTTTTGAGTTTAAACTTGAAACATTTGGCGACGATACAATTGATGAAAATATTAACTCAAAAATTAAAGTAATAGGAATTTATATTGATGAAAACGAAATAACCGAATAACCGGCTCTGCAGGAGTGCAACCGGTAGATGCGACGGTGCTCAACATGCCCACGAGAGGGCAACATAAAACTTGCCCTCTTATTTTTTAAAACATGCCCCGGTACATGTTAGCACAAGAGCAGAGAAAAAACTCAGAAACAACTAAATAAAAAATGTAAAGATGAAAACATATGTATTAATTATAAGTAGTGTTTATCCAAAAACTCATTTCAGGGCTGGAGAAAGTACACATTTTAGTGAGTTAATTAAAATAGGTCAAATATGTAATAAATGTATACATAGTAAATTAATAAGAGTTAAAACAACATATGATATAGATTGTAAAATTGAACAATGTGAACATTGCTGGGTTAGTCCTAAAATACATACCATACGAGCTAATTTTCCATTATGGGCAAAAAGATTTGAACAAATAGAAAATGGTACCGCTTGTTTGTCCTTAAGAGTTTGGTTAGGTAAACCGTATAGAAGTAAACAACAAGAGATATTTAAATTAACTAAAGTTGATGGTATTGGTTTACAGAAATTGAATTTTTTTAATGACCACGTTTGTATTATAGATGATAAGGTTGTTTCATTCAATAGAGAAATATTTAGTTCTTCTGGAGAATATATTGCCCTTAACGATGGACTTTATAAGGATGAATTTGTCGATTGGTTTAAACATTATGACAAAACGAATGATTTTGCATTGATACATTTTACAAAATTCAGATATTAAAAATGAAAATAATTTTAGGAATAATTATAACAGCAATTTTTTTTGTAGGCATTGCAATTCTACTTGCTAATTATTTAGACAGTAACAGGTAAATAAATGAAAACATTAATAATCATATTTGTAATATCAGTATTTGTGGGGTATATACTATCATCTTTATCAAATAAAAATTAATTATTTATGCAATCAATCAGGCGTCAAATAAAAAGAGGTAATGCTGTAATAGCATTAAACAATGTTACTCATAATTTTGAGATTATACAAAAAAGAGGTACAGATGTAGAGAGTTGGAAATTTGCATTAAAACACAGAGATAAAAAAGCCGAAAAAGATTACATAGATAAAGTAACCATGCCATTAAGTCAAAAAGATATAATTAATGGCAAAACCTATATTTCTTTTAATGATTTTTTAAAAAGAAAAAAAGCAATAAAAAAAATAGCCAAAGCACCTAATTATTCAAATACTACTAATGAGAGCAAAGTCAGCAATAAAAAGAAAACAAAACAAATTTCATTTAAAAATATCATAAGTAAAGTAATAAAACAAATAAAAACAATAATAAAAAAGTTATGGAAGTATTAAAAAGGCAACAACCGGATGGCAGTAATAAACAATATTATTGTCAGTTTAAAGGCAAAGAATTAACAATCGATGTTACGGAATTTAGTATAAAGCATCGAAATTTTGTGTTAAATTCAGTTCTAATTTTTAAAGCAAAGTTATTATACAACGATTGGTTCTCACATGTACGAGCTTGTATAAATTACCCAAACTATAAGTTAAGGGTAAATTTGTCCGAAAACAAATTAATTAAAATTAAAAACGAAACTTTAACAATGCTCGATAAGTTAAACCCGAACGACTTGTTAGAGTTTAACTGCATTATTGTAACCGAAAAAATTGTTCCCTTAATGCTCGCTGCAGTTTTTACCGATTCTAAATTAGAAAAAGATTTAAAAAACTTTATAAAATCTGTTGAAAAAATGCAGGAATTTCAGACGGTGGGCGGTTAAGTTATACCGCCCCTACGTTTTTCTTAATATAGAAAACAACGTGTACAGCAATAAGGCATTTAACAGATTTTCATTTTTAATTAAAAAAAACAACAAAAACTTTATAAAAACTAAATAAAAAGTGACTCATGGTAGTTTATTTTCGGGCATAGGCGGTTTTGATATAGCAAGCGAAGTTGTGGGTTGGCATAATGTATTTAATTGCGAAATTGATGATTTTTGTCGTAGAATATTAAAATATTATTTCCCGGACGTAATACAGCATAAAGATATAACAAAAACAAATTTTAAACAATATGCAAACAAAATCGACATCATTACAGGGGGCTTTCCCTGTCAGCCTTTTTCACGAGCTGGAAAAAGAAAGGGAACTGCCGATGAACGCAATTTGTGGAGCGAAATGTATCGAGTTGTTTGCGAAGTTGAACCGAAATGGGTTGTGGCAGAAAATGTTTTCGGTTTTCTTGATATTGAAAACGGAATGGTATTCGAACAAATGTGTATTGATTTGGAAACTTCGGGCTACGAAGTACAATTGTATAATATACCAGCTGCGGGTATTAATGCCGACCATATCCGAAATAGAATTTGGGTTGTGGCGTACAATAAAGATAAAAGACAAAAACAAAAACGCAATAATTCAAAAAACATTTTTACCAACACCAATGGCTTCGGATTGGAAGCATGGGACAAAGAATGTAAAATGGACGGGAACTCAATTTGTAAAAGAAAAAAAAACACACAATTTCGGGGGCAATTTAAACGATTTGATAGCAAGTGGTTTTATACCAATGAGCGAGAAAGAGCCAAAAGAAAGCAATTTGTTGAATCACCGGTTTATTGCCGAGATGATGAATTATCCACTCGATTGGACGGAATTACCCTTTCTAAATTGCGGGAAAAAAGCATAAAAGCGTACGGCAATGCAATTTATGTACCTATTGCGGTTAATATTTTTAAGGCAATTATACAATTTGAAAACAAACAATAAAAATTATTATAAAATGGACATCGAAAATTACATTAAACAAGAGATTGAAAATGCAAAAGTAAGCGTAGCTATTGATTGGCTTACTGTGTACTATACATTTGACATTTTAAAGTTGCAAGCATTAGTAAAAGATGATGAACTTACAACGTCTTTAACTGATGATTTGTATATTTTAAAAACAGAGGTCGGTACACAGCACTTTGAAAAGCGGACTAAAGTATATTTTAAAAACAACGAAGTTGCAACATTAATGTATCAAAGTCGTAGCGAACTTATTTACAAAAGCAATATTGCAAAAGTTGATTATAAAAATTCAATTTTATATTCATTAGAATTTTTAGACGTTCATAACGAGCTTTTAAAATTCGGTTTTAAGTTTAGCAGTTTTGGCAGAGTTGACATCGCAGTTGACGGTTGCAACTATTTGGTTAAGTTTTTAAATATGTACGTTAAGGAAAATGCAAAAATGACCGAAAGTTTGACAGGTTATCGCATGATAAATAGCAATTATAAACGTAATGTATTAAACGCAGGTATTTATAATCCTAAAATTAAACGGCATGAGCATTTTCGCATCGGCTCTAATTTATCAAAAAAGTATTTGACTATTTATAATAAAAGTTACGAAATTACGGGCTACAAAACGAAATGTAACAAATAATAAATTAAAAAAAGCCTGAAAACGCCTGATTTCACAAGCGATACAGCGATTTTGGCACAAAACGCAAAATAAAACGAAATGTTTAATTCTCTTTAATTTAGCTTTCATTTCTGACGTTTTTGGAGCCATTTTTCTACATTATTATTTAATACCGATTATATCCTACTTATATTTTTACAACGCAAGAACAACCACACAAAGCGGCATTTTACCGCTTTTTTATTCCTAGCAAAAACGCCATAAATGTAAAAACAACAGAAAAACAAAAAAACGGTTAGGATGGACGTTTGGATGGACATTTGGGTGGACATTTTGCGACAAAAAAACATCGATTGAGATACCCATAAGGAGTAAAAAAGCCGAAAAATGAGCATAAAAAGCAAGATAACTACCCCCATACTTCCATAATTTCAGCAATAAAACAGTATCAAATAAGTCGCAAGTACTTATGTATCAGCAAATTAAATAAAAACGAGTGAAAATACTGTTTGGGTGAGGTTTATTTCTGCTTATTAGCAAGCTCGTTAATTTTATTGATTAACACGTTTTGCTGGTCGATTAACTTTGTTATTAATACATCTTTCTTATCTATTTGGTCTTTCAGCATGTCAATAATTTTATCGTAATTATGGGCACCATAAGGCTCATTGCGTTCGTTTATATCACCGGCAGTTAAATTATTATTATTGTTGTTGTTACCAACTATAGATTGATTAAATGAATCTTTGTCCAAAATCCCGTCAATTAAATAAGAATAAGAGACGCTAAAAATTCTAACAATTTTTGATAACATTTCTATCGTTGGGAGTTGTCTTCCGGCTTCAATATGCCCCAAACTGGCTCTTTTTATGCCGATTATTTCAGAAAAATCTTCCTGAGATAAATTATTTTTGTTGCGTAACTCCTTTATTCTTAAACCGATAGACATGAGGTGTAAAAATTTTTTAAAAATATTTGATATAAATTGTATCAATGATAGAAATTATATCTATATTTGCAATGATTTTTAATATTAAAAATCGGGTGTAAAGATATAAAATTATTATAAAAATGAAAAAAACGGAAATTTTTGTAAAACACGGAGAGAAAAAGAGGCTTATGAAGCTACTCAACACAACATATCCGACGGTAGCAACAGCTTTAAGCGACAAGTATCACACGAAATTACACGAAAAGATAAGAAAAGCTGCACTCAACAATGGCGGTGTAGAAAGTAGATAATATTAATGACTAATGGCTGAATTATTTAATAATATTATGTGTATAAGAGCTAAAGAACTCACTCAAGGCAGTGAGCCTATAATAAGTAAACACGCTTGTATAAAATATATACAACGTAATGACCACGTTCGTGTGCGTAAAGGTGGAGGTTCTGGTAATACTGTTTTATTAAAGTGGGATTCACTCCGTCCTGATTTAAAAGAAAAATATATACAGAAATACGGAAACCCACGTGATAACACTGCAGCAAAATTTTTTAAACAATATCTGAAAAAAGATGATGCAGCTCTCGATTTCTACAGCGGATATCTTACAAACGATGATAAACGCCTGCCGGACGCAAAAATTGAGGAGTACTGCAGAAATGCTGAGGTGCTAAACGCACTACACGTAATTATACAAGACAGAACCATCATGGCTAAGGCATTAGGCGGAAAAATTACCGCACCTTTTGCCAAATTCGCCGACATAATTAACAATGATATTGCCGATTATGGGCACAACTTGCCTAAAAACCCGAGTCGACTAAAAATCAAATATAACGAATATATAAAAGAGGGCTACATCTCGTTAGTACACAAAGGTTTCGCAAATAAAAATCCTGAAAAAATTAACGATGATGCGAAGCTATGGCTACTCGCACAATGGGCGAACCAGGTGCAAAAAATTACCTCGCTCAAACATTTGCTTACCTTATATAATAAGGAGGCAAAAATTAGAAATTGGAAAGAGGTTGAGGAGCAAACTCTACGTAACTTCTTGTTTTCGGAAGAAATAAAACCGCTTTGGTGGGGACATCGCTACGGCGAACTCAAATTCAAAGAGAAATTTATATATCAGCATTCAACTAAAATGCCGACAATGCGTGACTCATTGTGGTATGGCGACGGCACAAAACTGAATTACTACTATTTGGAAGATGGCAAAATGAAAACCACTAACGTGTATGAAGTAATGGATGTTTACAGCGAGATGTTATTAGGTTATTGCATAGCTGACTCGGAAGACTACAGGTCGCAATTCACTGCTTTTAGAATGGCAGTGCAGACAAGCGGTCAACGTCCTTATCAAATATCGTTCGACAACCAGGGCGGTCACAAAAAACTCGTAACCGGACAGTTTATAAGTAAAATATCTGACTTAGCAATCAGCACACAGCCATACAACGCTAAGAGTAAAACAATAGAGAACGCATTTGGAAGGCTGCAGTCGGAGTATTTAAAGCAAGACTGGTTCTTTACAGGTCAAAACATACAGTCTAAAAAGGAGGAAAGCAAGGCAAATATGGAATTTATACTTGCTAACAAAAACAATCTTCCGAGCTTAGGTGAGGTAAGACAAATATACAAACAGAGACGTGACGAATGGAACAACGCTCCACATCCGGCTACCGGAATACCACGCAAAGAAATGTACAGAAGTAGCGAAAACCCAGCCACTACACCGGTGCAAATCTGGGACATGATAAATATCTTTTGGGTATTGCGTACGGAGCCTGTTACCGTGTCTGCATACGGAATCAACTTCAAGGAGAATGGGGTGCAAATGCAGTATATGGTTTATAAAAACGACAGTCCGGATATAAATTGGCTACGTGACAACATCGACAAAAAGGTTTGGATTAAAACGGATCCGGAAGACAGTTCGCTAATCGCCTTATATGACAAGGATAGCAAAGGCGAACTACGCTTCTTAACCTACGCACAACCTAAAACGATAATACATCGTAACAAACAGGAGCAGGAAGACTGGGAAGCTGCATTTATTAAGCAGATTGAGGGCGAAAGTAAACGGATTAGAGTTGAAACCCGCGATGCTATGGACGACATATTAGAACAACACGGAATGCTACCTGAGCAGCACGGATTAAACAGCCCGTTAATAGCAGGAGTTGAGAAAGCTAAAAAAACAGCTAAAAGGAGAAAGGTAGCAACAACTATCGGTGGCTATCAGAAAGCCGAGAGCTTGGTAACCGAAACCGACGAATTTAACCTATACGACATAATGTAACATTAATCTTTAATCTTAATTAATATGAACACAATTAACACACAAAAGAAA
>JAQVEX010000061.1 GCA_028697555.1 Lentimicrobiaceae bacterium
AGTAGGACTTTCGGATAATGCTATGGAAATAGCCTTGTCAAGGTCTATTTTAAGTGTATCGGCAGGTGTTTGCGCTTCCAAATGATAAAAACTGCAAATTAAGGCTACAACGGTTAATATATTTGATTTTATATTCATCACTTTTAATTAGTTCTAATGTTATTCTTGATTAAAGTTGTTTTGTACGTAGTTATCAATTATTTCTATTCCCTTTGGAGTTGAAATGCCTCTTACCAAATTAACAGCCATTGTAACGTATAACTCATGCTCGGTGTAATCAACATTCACAAGGTCACGCTTTCTACTGAAAATGTAAAAGCTATCGATAAAAATGTACGCAATCAGGTCTATGTTTATATTGTCTCTGTACACACCTTGTTCTATACCTAATTTGATAAAATTTTTAATATGCGAGTACATGCTATCGTACGTACACTGAATTTCATTGTAGGTTTTGGGGTAATACTTTTTTATATCTTCAATGAAACGCACTTTATAAAAAGGCTTTATATTTTGTTTGTATATGTGGCTCAAAAAAGTTTCTAAAACATTATGATACTTGAGGTTAGAAGCTATAGCTTCTTCGTACATGATGGCATTAATGTTATCGAAAACATGTTTTAGTAAATCTTCCTTATCTGAAAAAGTTTCGTAAATGGTTCGTTTCGAAATACCTAAATTTTGTGCTATATCGTCCATCGAAACATTTCTAACCCCATTTTCCAAGAATAGGGTTGTAGCCGCATCTATTATTCTTTTCTTAGCTTCCATAAATTTTTTTTGCAAAGCTAAAATAAATCTCAAAAAACCAAAACAGTTTTCCATGTTTTAACAATAATTAATAGGAAAAATAATAATGCTAACTATAACTTAACAATTTTTTCTTTTTTGAGTAGATTAACATCCACAAAGGAGATAAGCAACCTTTGAAAATGGTTGTAATTGATATAGCCCACCAAACTCCATTTACACCCCATACCGAAGCTAAAATTAAGGAGAGCGGTATGCGTATTGTGTTAAAGACTATACTAATAATAGCTGGCGGAGCAGTTTTGCCTATTCCGTTAAATAAACCTTGTGTTGCTATTTCAACCATCATAAATACTTGCGAAATACCAATAATCAGAAGATATGAGCCTCCGGCGATATATGCCTCTTTTTCGGGTATGAAAAGTGCAAAGATATTTTCGCCTATGGTGATAAATAAAATAGAAACAACAATTCCCAAAGCACCCAACATGATAAGAGTGTATATGTAAGCTCTTGCTGCCCTTTGCTCTTTCTTAGCTCCAAAATTTTGAGCAACAAAACTTCCCAAAGCGGAAGCAAATCCGTGAGCAGTATTCCAGGTTATTCCTTCTATTTGTCCGCCTGTGCTTTGGCTCGTTACTCCTATGTGTCCGCCATGTATAGACGCTATTCGAGCTAAACTCATGCTTATTATAGAAAAATATGCGCTCATCAAAGCTACAGGAAAACCCAATTTTAAAATGTAAATAATCTCTCTTTTAATAGGTCTGATAAGTAATTTGGTCTTTCCTAATATGCCATTTTTACCTTTAATATGTGTTATAAAAAGAGTGAAAACGACTGTTTGTGACATCACCGTTGCAATAGCAGCACCGTCTACTCCCAGAGCAGGAAAACCCAAATATCCGAATATCAGAATAGGGTCAAGTATAATATTCAATACCAATCCGCTTGCATTAAAATAAAAAGGTATATCGCTTCTGCCACCACCAATGTAAATACCCGAAAAATTAAGTATTAAAAACATAAACGGAATACCGAATGAAATGATGGTAAGGTAGCTGTTGGCTAGAGCGTTTATCGATGTGTCAAGATAAAAGAAAGAAATGAATAAATTGGGGAATGTAAAAAACATTACTCCAAATAAAACTCCCATAATTACCGCAATGATAGTTGTGTGAGAAGCCAAAATTTGCATTCTTTTATGGTTGCCTTCTCCTAAAGCTCTCCCTATTGATATTTCGGCGCCTACTTTTGAAACCAATCCAAAAGAAGTCAGCATCCACATTAGCATGCCCGACGAACCGACTGCCGCCACCGACTGACTGCCCAAACGTCCTATCCAGGCTATATCTACCAAATTATAAGTCATTTGGATAAAGCCGGTAGCCATTATTGGCAGTGCTAATTTTAGCAACTGATTTAAGATGTTTCCTTTGGTTAGGTCGCGTGTTTTCAATTAGAAAAAATTTGGACAAAAATAACCAAATACAATTAATTGAAAATTATTTTGGCGTGTTAGCCTATAATTTTGTTTCTGATTTTAAAGTGCAAAGAATCGCCACGCTCGTTAAAACCAATAGAGTGTCCGATACCCTTAATCGATTTTGTCAAACTTTCTATTGAATCTTCTATTTGCTCTTTTGTTCCGGGTTTGTCTTTGTACAGCAAATAGTTTTCGCGATATTTTAAAGGTGTAATATTGGGCATAATAACGTTAGCCCCTGCAATGATTGCCTGTTCTCTGCCGTTTTTAACAATAGCTTGCATAGCTGTTGTGGCTGCTATATTAATATTTGGCATTAATAATCGGAGACAAGCCACCATATTTATTGTTAATTCAAATCTTTCAGAAACGGGCAACAATTCACCTTTATACTTATACAATGGAGTTTTTGCGTGTTCTACGTAAGGTCCCATTCCCACCATATCAACATTTAACTCTTTTAAAAAAAGTAAGTCGTTGGCTAAGTCTTCCAATGTTTGAAACGGGAGACCAATCATAACACCGCTACCTGTGTTGTAACCTAACTTTTGTAGCAGTTTCAAAGTATTAACTCTGTTGTCGAAGTTGTGAAGGTTGTCGTTAGGGTGTAACTTTTTGTAAAGTTCTCTGTTTGAAGTCTCTACTCGTAGCAAATATCTGTGAGCTCCGGCGTCTAACCATCTTTTAAAAACTTCTTCGCTTTGCTCGCCCATCGAAAGAGTAACGCCTAAGCCATCATTGGTTTTTAATTTTATCTCTTTTAAAAATGATTCAACGGTATTTACAAAATTCGTATTAGAAATTTCCCCCGACTGTATAGCCAACGAACCAAAACCTTTACTGTAAGCGTACTCTGCACAAGACAATACTTCATCGTGCGTAAGCACATATTTGCTGTCGGTTGTATTATCCCTTCTGATGCCGCAGTAGTGGCAGTTTTTAGCACACACGTTGGAATACTCAATCAAACCACGCAAATAAACAATATTGCCAACACTTTTAAGCTTGACTTCTCTTGCTTTTTCTATCAACTTTTTTTGTTCTTTGCCTTTCAATCCCAACAAGTAAACCAAATCAGCTTGTGTTAGACTATTAAAATCAATGTTATCAAATTTGCTCATTAAATACCTTAATTATTGTGCAAATATATGCAAATGCTAAATTGTCAATCAAAATTCAGTTATATTTTTATGATTTAATTGTTAAATTTACATATAATTTAACATAAAACATTGTTTTTTTACAAAACTAAATTTAACTTTGCTCTCAGTAATAACATAAAAATATAAATTAATATGAAAAACAAAAAATACGTTGTTGTAGGCGGTGTCGCTGGAGGAGCTTCTGCAGCTGCTCGTATCCGTCGTTTAAACGAAAATGCAGAAATTCTTATTTTAGACAAAGGTCCTAATATTTCATTTTCAAATTGTTGCTTGCCAAATTTTTTTAGTGGCGAAATCAATTGTGTGGACAATCTTGTTTTATTCGGACCCGAGGGGTTCAAAAAAATGTTTAACCTAGAAGCCAAAGTTAATCAAGAGGTTATAAAAATTGAAGCAGATAAACACAAGGTTATTGTTAAAGATTTAACTAACGGAAACGTTTATGAAGAAAGTTACGACTACTTAATATTATCTCCGGGAGCACGTGCTATAAAGCCCACAAATATCAAAGGTATTGATAGGGAAAATGTTTTTATAGTTAAAAATGTTAACGATGTCAGGAAAATTGACGAATTTGTTAAAGCTAACAATGTTAAGGATGTTGTTGTTGTTGGAGGAGGTTTTATAGGAGTTGAAGTTGCCGAGTGTTTTAAGAAATCGGGCATGAATATAACCTTAGTTGAGGCTCAAGATCAAGTAATGCTTTCATTCGACTACGATTTTGCGCAAATGCTTCACAAAGAATTGTACGACAATGGTATTAATTTGATAGTTAGCGATTCTGTTGTAGAGGTTGAAAAAGATAAAGTTATTTTAGCATCGGGAAGAGAAGTTAAAGCAACCATGGTAATAATGGCAATAGGCGTTACACCTGATATTGAAATGGCTGTAGATTCGGGAGTTGAAGTGGGTGAAACAGGTGGTATAAAAGTTGATGCAAAATTCCGCACCAATTTACCCGATGTGTACGCAGTAGGCGATGCGATAGAAGTGCATAACTCAATTACCAAAAAGAAAACACGACTTCCGTTGGCAGGTCCTGCACAGAGACAAGCTCGTTCGGCAGCTGATGGAATTTTCGGAAGATTTGTAAACAACAGAGGAGTAATAGGGTCTTCGGCTATTAGAATTTTTAATTTAAATGCCGCCACCACAGGCTTAAACGAAAAAGAATGTCAAAAACAAGGAATTGACTACATGGCAGCTTATATTTTGCCATTCGATAAAGTTAAACTTTTGCCTGATTCTTCAGTCTTGCATTTCAAATTAATATTTGAAAACCCAACAGGAAGAATATTGGGAGCACAAGCCATAGGTAGGGGTAATGCCACTAAACGTATTGATGTTATTGCAACAATGATAACAATGGGCGGATACCTAGAAGACTTAAAAGAGCTTGAACTTTGTTATGCTCCGCCATTCGGAACAGCTAAGGATGTTGTTAATGTGGCTGCAATGGTTGGTCTTAACTTGCTGAATGGAGAATACAAGCAAGTTCCTATGACAAAAATTACCGAACTTGTCGAAAACGGCGAGTATATCATTGATGCCAGAGAAAGAGCGGCTTACGAAGCATCTCACGTAAAAGGTTCAGTCAATATTCCGCTTAGCGAAATACGTCAGAGACACCACGAAATCCCAAGAGATAGGACAGTATATATACATTGTAGAACTTCATGGTATAGCTATTACTCCATTAGAGCTCTTCAGGGTTATGGTATTAACAACGTTGTTAATATTCAAGGTTCATTTTTGGGCTTTAGTAATTATCTGTATTTTAATGATAAAACAACCGGTAGAGAGTCTATTCTAACAGGATATAACTTCAATTAGCAGCAGCTAATTAAGTTTATTTAGTATCTATTAATAAAGTTCTGTCAGATTTTTTGGCAGAACTTTTTTTATGTAATTATTATATAATTTGCTCATATGTAACATTATATATTTGTATATCTCTCGATTTATAAAGTGCATTTTCGTTATGTAAAAGTCATATGTTTTTTCATTAATAAAAATATTATTTCCGTAGTAGGGAGATGGTATTATTAGTGAGCAAAGCTAATAATGTCAACTGTTTTATTGTTATTTAATATATATAACAAACGATTAATAATTATATAATTATTTGAGAATATTTACAAAATAACACTAAAATACCTTTGCAAATGAAAATTAATAATTACCAAAAATGAAAAAAATCAGCATTACCTTTTTATTACTGTTTGCACTAATTAGCAACAACTTTGTTTTATCCGACAATTTTTCTTATACCGAAAAAGGAGTCGTTGAAAAAAAAGAAAACTACATCATTATTTTAAAAGATGTAAAGTCAAAAGTAAACTTGTATTTATCAAATGTGTCGAATGACGAGTTGTATAGTCACAAGTTTGGTGACGAAATTTCGCGTCGATTGAGACTTATTGACAAAGAATATACTTATGAGACGCAGGCTGCACCGGGAGCATTTTCGGGAAAACTAATAGTTGAAAAACCGATTATCTACAACAGCCTTTTAAAATTAGAAAAACACTTTACACGACGTGTAGGCAAGAATTACGACTTCAACAAAAACGAATTGATGAGAATTTTAAATATCGGAATACTTATAAGGTATGAAGATACAACCGAATTTGAAAAATGCTTGGAAAAAGCAAGCAACGTTGAGGAAATTCTTGAAGTGTTCAACAAAGTTAAAGTAGAATAACTACTTACTAATATCAAAATTAACCAATAAAACTACATAAATTTATGATTAAAAAATTAACAATTTTACTGTTTGCTTTAATACTAAGCACTGGCTTAATAGGTCAAGTAAAAATATCGGGTAATGTAAAAGATGCTCAAACTGGGCAAACTATACCCGGAGTTAGTATTATAGAAAAAGGAACGTACAACGGTTGTGTCTCCGATATAAACGGAGATTATTCCATAATAATCAACGACGTTTCTTCTGCTACACTTGTATTTTCTTTTGTAGGATATACAACTGAAGAAAGAAAGTTATCCAAAGGTCAACTTATAGTTGATGTTGTCCTTAATGAAGAAGTGCAAAACTTGGAAGGAGTTGTGGTTACAGCCTTGGGTATTACTCAGGCAAAAAAATCGGTAGGGTATTCAACTCAAGAAGTTAGAACAGAAGACATAAAGAAAATTGCAGCTCCAAACGTTGGAAACCTGCTTACCGGTAAAGTTGCCGGATTAGCGGTAAATAACCCAACGGGAATGTTCCAATCGCCAACATTTTCATTGCGTGGTAAATCTCCTCTCATTGTTGTTAATAATGTTCCTGTTGAAACCAATATGTTTGATATCGCTTCCGAAGATATCGAAAATATTACCGTATTAAAAGGGACATCTGCATCTGCTTTGTACGGAGCCAGAGGAAGAAATGGTGCCATACTTATTACTACCAAAACCGCCGATGTAACTGGAACCGAAGTTACCATTAGCAACAACACTATGCTTACTGTGGGCTATGCATCTTTTCCGCAAACTCAATCCGAGTACGGTAATGGTTCGTACGGACAATACGAGTTTTGGGATGGAAAAGACGGTGGTAAATCTGATGGCGACATGATTTGGGGTCCTAAATTCGGTACAGGTATTATGGTGCCTCAATGGAATAGTCCTATTTACGATAGCCTTACAGGCGAAACAATTCCTTGGTGGGGTGATGTTGAAGGCACAAAATACAACGACAAGTCAAGATATTCAAGAGTTCCAATACCTTGGGAATATCACGACAACCTTAGAAATTTTATGCGTACGGGTGTTGTAACAACTAGCAACTTTTCGGTTGCTCACAAAGGAAACAGATTTATGTACCGCATGTCGGGAAATTATTCATACCAGCGTGGGCAAGTTCCTAACACTTGCCTATATACCGGTAGTTTAAACTTTAGTTCAACTTCAAAACTAACGCAAGCTTTAACATTAGATACTAAATTATCCTACGGAAAAGTCTATTCGCCCAATTATCCTCGTTACGGATACGGTCCGAGAAACCACATGTACACAATACTTATTTGGATGGGCGACGATGTTAACGGCGAAGAATTAAAAGAGCATTTGTATGTACCCGGTCAAGAAGGCTATCGTCAGGCTAATTTCAACTATGCTTGGTACAACAACGTATATTTTGCTGCTTACGAATTATCGCAAATGTATAATGAAAACGGCGTCAACGGACAGTTAAGACTCTCTTACGAAATAAATAGAAACTTAATTCTTCAAGCTAAAACATCATTAATAACTAAGCATTTATTCGAAGATAGAAAAAGTCCTAAGTCATACTTAAACTACGGCGATCCTCGCGATGGTGATTACAAAATATGGAATACCGATTGGCTTACTGCCGATAATGATATTTTGTTAACGTATCGTCAACCTGTTAATGAAAACATAAACCTTACATTCAACGCCGGAGCTGCTTCGTACTACAGCCGATACAGTCAGGAATACAACGCAACCGACGGTTTGATAGTACCTTGGGTTTATAGTCTTAACAATACCAAAAATAGCGTTAAAGCCAGCAATTACTTGAGGGAAAGAGCTGTTAATAGCGTTTATCTCACAGCTGATATTGACTTATACGATATATTCTTCCTAAAATTAGCTGCACGTAACGACTGGTCGTCAACTTTGCCTGTACATCATAACTCGTATTTCTACCCTTCGGTATCGTTAAGTACGGTTTTATCGAATATGATTACAATGCCAGTCTTTGTCGATTATTTAAAATTGTACGGCTCTTGGGCGAACGTATCTAGCGACTTAAATCCTTATCAAATATCATCATATTACTATAATGCAGGAAACTATGGTAGCACGACAATGGTTGATTACTCAGGTGCTATTATAAATCCAAATATAAAACCTGAAAGTTCAACTTCATATGAAGCCGGTTTGTCATCTAGTTTCTTAAAAAACACTCTTACTCTCGACTTAACTTGGTACAGAGTTATTGACAAAAACCAAATTATTGACCTGCCAATTTCACCAACCTCAGGATTTAACTCGCATAAAGTAAACGGAAACGAATTTACTACAAACGGCATCGAAATAACCTTAGGTGCTACTCCTATAAAGAGTAGTTCTGCTCGTTGGGATATTGCACTTGGTTTTGATACGCGAGTAAAACGTATAACCGAAATTTACGGCGATGCAAAAAAATATGGTAATTACTCGTTAAACGAGAGAGTTGACAATTATTACGCTACAGCGTGGATGAAATCGCCCGATGGAAAAGTGATATTGGATAAGGGAAGCGGATTGCCAATTAGAGACCCATATCCTCAGTTGTTTGGACACTTAGAACCGGATTTTCGATTTGGATTCCAAAACAATATAACTTTTGGTAAGTTTGTTGTCGGGGTTGATTTTGACGGAGTTTACGGAGGAATATTTCATTCAAGATCGCTCGAAAGAATGTGGTGGGGAGGTAAACACCCAGGCACAACAAAGTACAGAGACGAAGAGTATGCTGCCGGACACCCTGTTTATGTTCCCGACGGAGTTAATATAGTTTCCGGTGAGCTTGTCAGGGACGTTGACGGTAATGTTATTTCCGATACACGCGTGTTCGAACAAAACACCACTGCGGTAGATTGGCAAAGTTGGTGCCAGAACTATCCATTCAGAGCCAGAGTTACCGAAAAAGAAAATAAAGAGTTTGTCAATACTCCTAGTCGTACGTTTTTCAAATTGCGTAAGGTTTCACTCACATACGATGCTACCAATTTGTTAAATCTCAGAACCATTAAACACATTGAAATTACCGCTTTTGGATACAATTTATTTGTACTTAAAAAAGCTAAAATCGTTGATCCGGATTATGGCAACGACGATAATCTTCAAGACCCCTCTGCTCGTTACTTGGGCTTAGGTTTTAAAATTAATTTATAAACGTCGTAAAAATATCAATCATGAATAAAATTATAACAATAACAGGTTTACTTATTATTTTAACCTTTGCATCTTGCACCAAATTACAAGAATACAACGAAAACCCCAATAATGTTAAAGAAGTGCATCCGCAATTGTTGCTTACAAATATTGTGTGGGATGCTTTTCAGGTTGAAGGAGCCAATCCTATGTATGCAACTCATATGATAGTACAGACCGACCGTGAGGATATAATTCAATACTACAAATGGAATAGAGGTGATTTTAACTATTATAACGATTTGCGAAATGTAACTAAAATGATAGAAGAAGCCGAACGTATTCAAGACCCATCTTATATAGCAATAGGCAAATTATTTAGAGCCTACTATTTTTACAAACTCACACTTCAGTTTGGCGATATTCCATATTCGCAGGCTCTTAAAGGAGAATCGGAAGGAATTTACACTCCCGTATATGATTCGCAAAAAGATGTTTTTATCGGAATTCTTAAAGAATTGGAAGAAGCTAACCAACTTATTAGCGATAATCCTATTGCAGGAGATATTGTTTACAGAGGGAATCCTGACAATTGGAAAAAATTGATAAACTCGTTCCGTCTTAAAATTCTTATTACTTTATCGAAAAAAGAAAACGACAACGACCTTAACATTAAAAACACTTTTGCTAATATAGTAGCATCGCAACCTATTTTTACCTCTATATCTGATAATGCTCAAATTGCATTCTTAGATCAGCTTGGAAGTAGATATACCGAGTTTAACAACAGCAACTACGGTTCGGGCAGATATGCAGACTCAACAATGATTAAACGACTTCGTGATAGACAAGACCCTCGGTTGTTTATTTACTATGGACAAACACGTGAGGCTAAAGAAAGCGGTTTACCTATCGATGACTTTAACGGTTACGATGGTGGAAACCCAATTGCATCGCCAGACTACAATAACAGAAAGGCAGTTGATGGTCTTTCATCTAGAGTCAATCTCCGTTATACCACAAATCCTGTTACTGAGCCGCACAATTTGTTGAGCTATTCCGAACTTCAATTTATTCTTGCCGAAGCTGTTGTTAGAGGTTGGATATCGGGTGATGCTAAAACGTACTACGATAATGGAATTAAAGCTTCATTCAAATTTTATTACGACAACGCTCCCGAATACGCATCTTACGTTGATGATAACGCAGTTGCTACATACCTCACCAATCCATTGGTTGATTTTTCAACTGCAAGCAGTAATGATGAAAAAATTGAGAAAATTATTACTCAAAAATTTCTTACTACGTTTTTGCAAGGTGGATGGTTAGGTTATTTCGAACATTTAAGAACGGGCTACCCTCATTTAGATCATTTGCCTAATTTTGCACCACCTTATCGTTGGATGTATCCCGAAACGGAATATCGTTTAAATGCTGAAAATGTAACAGCAGCTATTTCGTCGCAATTTGGAGTGGGCAACGATAATATAAGAGAAAAAACTTGGTGGCTTAAATAAATAAAACATATCAAATATGAAACGAATTATTTTTAAAGCAATTTTACTTGGGTTAATTCTGACTACAATATCTTCTTGTTCAAATAAATCAGACAAAAATTATCCCAACGCTCCTGCAGGTAGTAAATATTGCCAAATAGATAAAAACGGCGAAACTATTATACCCAATGGGCGTATTATTAAACCTTGCGGCAAGCAGTTTATAACTGCTCCCCACCCGTATGGACTTGCCCTTAGCAATGATGGTAATATTGCCATTACGGCTAATTCGGGTATCAGACCTTTTTCCATTACAGTAATAAAAGGCATTAATGAGGAAACGCAAAGTCAATATCAAATTCCAGAAGGATATTTCACCGACAGAGGTGCTTTAGAATCGGTGTTTATGGGTCTGGCTACTTCCAACGACGACAAATTATTGTACGCGTCAGGCGGAATTGCTAACAAGATTTTTATTTTTGAATTGAGTAGTGGAAAAAAACTAGATTCAATTAATTGCGACCTGCCTTTTATGGGTGAGGAAATTAATGGCGGATATTTAGGTGACATGGTAATGACTAAAGATGGTAAAACTCTTTATGTTGTCGACCAGGCTAACTTTTTACTAAATATAATTTCGTTAGAAGATAAAAAAATTACAAATCGTGTTAAAGTTGGTAGATATCCGTTTAGCGTTACGCTTTCGCCCGACGAGTCGAAAGTATACGTTGCCAATGTTGGTATGTACGAATACAAGCGTTTGGAAGGTATAACTCCACAGAATGCCAAAGAAGCGGGCTTGCGACAACCTGTATCGGCTTATCTTTCCGAACAATCAATTAAAGGGTATAAAGCAAACGATAGTATTACTGTTCCGCCTTTGGGCGAACCTAATGTGCCGGAATCTTTTTCGGTTTGGGCTATAGATGTTTCGCAAGAAGAACCTGTCGTTATATCAAAAATTAAAACAGGATTTTTAGTTGGCGAAATGGTTGAAGGTATTCCGGCTGTGGGAGGTTCAGGACCTAATTCGTTAGTTGCTAACGATAAATACGTTTTTGTCAGCAACGGAAACAATGACCTTGTTAGCGTCATCGACCTTAAAACTGAAAGGGTTGTTAAAAACATACCTCTTATTTTAGATAAAAGAATGGCTCATTTGAGAGGTGTAATACCTTTTGGACTTGCAATGTCGCCCGATGGAAAACGATTGTTTGTAGCCGAAGCTGGTATTAATGCTGTAGCTGTTATTGATGCTAACAGACTTAAATTGTTAGGACATATTCCTACAGGTTGGTTTCCTGCAAAAGTTCGTGTTACACCCGACAATAAGAAATTAGTTGTTGCCAATGCCAAAGGCTTCGGTAGCGGACCCAACGGCGGAGAAAATTTTAAACCTACGCCTGCCGGTGCTTATATAGGCTGCTTGATGTACGGTAGTGTTTCTGTTATTGATATGCCTTCAAATAAGGAATTGAAAAAGCTAACCCAGCAAGTTGTTGAAAATAATTTTGATTTCAATAAGATTGAGAGACAGCCAAATCCTATACCTCTTTACCCTGGTGAGAAAGAAAGTCCTATAAAGTACATAGTTTTTATAACTAAAGAAAACCGTACTTACGACGAAGTATTTGGCGAAAACGAAAAGGGTAAAGGATATGCACCTTTGGCTCGTTATGGAGTGTCGGCTACTTTTTCGAATAGAAGCAAAACCGTAACGCTTAGTAATGTTAATGTTATGCCGAATCATCAAGCTTTGGCTCAACAATTCTCAATTTCCGATAATTTCTACGTCGATTCCGATGTTTCGGCTGATGGTCACAGGTGGTTAACTTGCACTTATCCGAATCATTGGGTCGAAACAAATGCTCCTGCCTCATATGGCGGTGGACAACGCCGCATAAAAGGAGCTCCAGGTTCTAACGCTTTTGTTGGTTCGTCGGGTGCTATTTATCCCGAGGATTACAATGAAGCAGGTTCTATGTGGGAGCACTTCGATAGACATAATGTTTCGTTATACAATTTCGGATTAAGCCATGAGTTTGCTCAATCGTATTCCGACTCGACGCTTAAATACGGTGGCGAAAGGTATTTAGTCAATTATCCTGTGCCGGCTCCGGTTTTCATAAAGTCTTCACCTATATATCCAACTTACAATACAGCTATCCCCGATCAATTCAGAGCATCAATCTTTATTGACGAATATACTGAAAAATGGTTGAGCAAAGGCATTAATCCACCATCGTTTATTTCGGTGCTGTTGCCCAACGACCATGGTGCAGGCGAGAGACCACATGCCGGATATCCGTTTCGCGAAAGCTATATGATGGATAACGATTTAGCATTAGGACGTATTATTCAGTTCCTTTCGTC
>JAQVEX010000062.1 GCA_028697555.1 Lentimicrobiaceae bacterium
CGAGCGAGCGGTGGGAATTGGGATGGCTTGAAGATTGAAGAGGTTTTTAGATTTTAGCTTTTGGCGGTACGTGCTGCGTGTTGCGAGTTGCGTGTTGCGTGTTGCGTGTCGTGTGTCGTGTAGTTTTATGGCTGATCAAAGTGCAAAAAGGTGCGTTAGCACCGAACAATTTATAGTATAAATTATTATTACATTAAAGGTGCGTAAGCACCGAACCCTATATTTAGCGATTTTTCCAGCAAATTCTTATAATCGCTGCTCGCTTGCTTTGCAGAAGCGAGCGGGATAAAATTTCACTTGTTTAAAATCCTTTTTACGCAGAATATGTATAAAAGAAACGTTAAAAATTTCTGAATCCTTGTAAGAAATTTAGTTTCTTTTATACGGTTTTTATTGCCTAAAGGTAATAAAAAATTCCTTGTAAAAAGTGTCTTTTCTTTTGTTTCGTTTTCTTTGGACAAGCAAAGAAAATGAAAGAAACAAAATTGAAACCATAAAAGCTTATTGATTACAAAAAAAGCCTTATAGGGGTTGCTATGGCATAAAGCCAATGGCTAAAAGCCAACAGCCAACGGCAAACAATAGTTCGTTGTAAAAAGCTAATTATCAATTTATATAATCGAGGAAGCTGTGAAGATACAGTAATTAAAAATACAAATCTCTTTCGCCTTTTTTAATTTTTTCAATCCTATTTCTAATCTCCGTAACGTTTACTTTATAGCTATCGTCTTCTAATTTTTTTAAGTTCTCTTCAATAACCTTGTACCCTTTAGCTTTGGTCTCTTCCGGAGCGTAATCTTCCAAATATTCGGTAAGAGTTAGAATTGCGTTCGGCGAGCAGTATCTCTTTATAAATCCGGGTACTGAAAATTCCATAAAGTGTTCGCCGGTTCTTCCTAATCGGTAGCAAGCTGTGCAGAACGAAGGCAAATAACCGGAATCTAAAAGTTCGTTAATAATATCGTTCAACGATCTGGAGTCGCCAATATGGAATTGTTCACGGTTCAGATTTTGTTCTTCGTTCAAGCTTTCGGTATAGCTTCCTATTTCAAGCTTTGTACCGCCGTCAATTTGCGAAACGCCAAATTTCATTACTTCTTTTCTTACTTCTGGATTTTCGCGAGCGGTAAGTATCAAACCTGTGTATGGCACAGCCAAACGAAGTATTGCAACCAATTTTGTAAAATCTTCGTCGGAAACATCGTAAGCTTTGTCGAAAGAAGCCGAAGATGCATCTTTCAGACGTGGAAACGAAATAGTGTGAGGACCAACGTTGTAACATGCTTCAAAGTGGTTTGTGTGTCTAACCAATCCCATTACTTCAAATCTCCAATCGTACAGCCCAAGTAAAGCACCAATGCCAACATCATCAATTCCCGCTTCCTGAGCTCTATCCAAGGAAGTTAGACGGTAGTTGTAGTCGGTTTTTTTGCCACCCAAATGGTATCTTTTGTATGCTTCGGGGTGGTAGGTCTCTTGAAAAATTTGATAAGTTCCGATTCCTGCGGCTTTCACCGTTCTGAAATCTTCAATCGACAAGGGAGCGGCGTTAATATTAACACGTCTTATTTCGCCGTTTCCTTTTTTCACAGAATAAACCAATCTTACAGTATGAGCAATGTATTCGGCATTGTAGGCAGGGTGTTCGCCATAAACCAAAATCAAACGCTTTTGTCCGTTGTCTTCCAATGCTTCCACTTCTCTAACAATTTCTTGGTCGCTTAGCGTATGTCTGATTGCTTCTTTATTGCCTGTCCTGAAACCGCAGTACGAACAATTGTTAATACACTTATTTCCAATGTAAAGCGGAGCAAACAAAACAATACGATTTCCGTAAACCATTTCTTTTAGTTTTCTTGCACCGGCTTTAATTTTTTCTACTAGTTCGGGAGTGTTTGCATTAATGAGTATTGCAGTTTCTCTTAATGTAAGTCTGTTTTTGTTTAATGATTTTTGAATTACTTTTTCAACATTTTCAGGTGTTGCTTCGGCGTTATTAAGGTGTTCCCATATTTCGTCGGCATCAATAAAAGGTTGCATCCTTTTATCGGGTATCTTACACTCTTCGGGATAAAATTTCATTTTTTTACAATTTTAATCTTTAATCAACCTGCGAAATTATAAATTTTCCCACAAATATATGTACAAAACTCGATTTTTATTATTATTTAAATCGCTTACTTAATTAAAAAAAATGCTTAGCTTTGTGATTTTTACAAAAATCAACAAATATGATTAAACAACATAAAATTGCAGTAACTTGTAAAGCCTTGATTTTATTAGGTTTTATCATAGTTTTCAATTCCAGCAACTTATTATCTCAAACTGTAACTATTGTTTCTAAAAGTACATCAGAGCCTGTTGAAAATTGTTATGTGTATAATAACGACAGCTCAAAAGTGGTGATTAGTAATTCAAAAGGAGAATTTAGGATTGATAATTTTTCAGACAGCGATATTCTGACTATAAGTCACGTTTCGTACTACAATAAGAGTGTTAGTGTTTTGGAAATTAAAGGCAAGAAAAATAAAATAGTTTTAGACGAGAACTTAATTAATTTGAAGGAATTTGTTTTAATTGAGAATAAGAAAGCCGAATTGCTTAAGCGGACTTACAATAAGATTGACATAATTGAGACGAAAGAAATCAGAGATATCAGTCCGCAAAGCAGCGCCGATTTATTGCGTGGTAGCGGTAAGGTATTTGTGCAGCAAAGTCAGTTAGGAGGAGGTAGTCCTGTTATCAGAGGGTTTGAATCCAACAGGTTGCTGATTGTTATCGACGGAGTTAGGATGAACAACGCTATATATCGAGCCGGACATTTGCAGAATGTCATTACAATCGACCCGGAAATGTTAGAACGTGTTGAGGTATTGCACGGACCGGGTTCGATAATGTACGGCAGCGATGCTATGGGCGGAGTTATGCACTTTTTTACAAAAAATCCGCAATTGTCGGGTAACGATACAACACTTGTGAACGGCGACTTGTCTCTACGATATGGCTCGGCAGCCAACGATTACATGCAAAGTTTTAGAATAAACGTAGGAACTAAAAAGTTTGCTTTGCTTTCGGGTGTTACTGCTAAATCCATTGGCGATTTGCGACAAGGTAGTGTTAGAGATGAAAAATACGGCGATTGGGGAAAACGTTTGTATTACGTTGAACGCATCAATAATATCGACTCCGTAATCACTAATCCCGATCCGCTTGTGCAAAAACAATCGGGTTACAAGCAATTTGATTTGTTTACCAAGTTGTTGTACAAACCATGCGAAAAGTACAGTGTTCTTGTCAATGCTCAATATTCAAACACAACCGATGTGCCTAGGTACGACCGACTAAATACTTTTGATGGAAATATCCCCAAATACGCCGAATGGTACTATGGTCCGCAAAAAAGAGCTTTAATTTCGGTAAAACAAACATTAACAAACAATTATTTGTTGTTCGACGAAATGGACGTTACCATGGCGTATCAAAATATTAGCGAGGATAGGATTAACAGGCGATTTAGAAAAAGTAAGAAACGACATCAGGAAGAAACTGTTAATCAGTACACTTTTAATACAGATTTTTACAAGCAAGTTACGGCTAAAAATAAAATCAACTACGGTATTGAATTTATTTACAATACTGTAAATTCCAATGCTTACCACGAGAATGTAAAAACAGGAGAAATCACCAAAACTGCAATTTCTAGGTATCCCGACAAATTGAACAATATGTTTCACGCAGCGGCGTATTTGTCGCACAAATGGGACATATGCGATAAATTTATTTTCTCGCAAAGTTTAAGATATAATTACGTTACTTTAAATTCGGAATATACGCCTGAAATGCTGCAGTTAGCTGACTTTCCGATAACAGGCGTAATATCTCAAAAAAATCAAACAGTAAATGGTGCCTTAGGGTTTGTGTACTTGCCCGGCAGAGATTGGCGATTAAAGGCAAATGTTTCAACAGGTTTCAGAGCACCTAATGTTGACGATGTCGGAAAGATAAACGATTCGAACTCCGACGACAAACTGCTGATAATTCCTAATCCTGACTTAAAACCCGAGCAGGTTGCTAATGCCGAACTTACCGTTGAAAAAACCATAGGACATGCATTTAATTTTGGAGTAACCGGCTTTTACACAAAACTTTTCGATGCTTTTGTGCTACAAAACACAACAATCAACGGCTCCGATTCAATTATGTACGAAGGCGTTATGTCGCATATTCAATTTATGAGCAACACTCAAAGTGCGACCTTGTACGGCTTTGAGGCATTTGTGTTAGCAAATATAACTCCATCTCTGCATTTCAGCAGTTTTATGACTTACACCAAAGGCACTATCGATAAGGATAAAAGTCCCTTAGACCATATTCCGCCTATGTTTGGTAAAACTTCTCTAAAATATATACACAATTACATTACAGCCGAAGTTTATGCTGTTTACAATTTTGCAAAACCATTGAACGAGTACAGCGCTTCAGGCGAAGATAATCCTGTGTATGCCACCGAAGACGGAACTCCGGCATGGTTTACTTTAAATGCTAAAGTTGATTTTAGGATTTCAAAAAATCTCAATGTGCTTTTTGGAGTTGAAAATATACTTGATAAACATTATCGTTATTTCGCAAGCGGAATAAGTGCACCCGGCAGAAATATTTTTGCAACTCTACGAGCTAAAATAAACTAATATGTTGTTGTCGTGAAGAATATAGACTAAGAATAATTATCTTTGTGCCATGTTTAGCAACGACAACGAATTAAAAGATTTTTTAGACTTCTATTATTTGAAATACAATAATGTCAGTTTTATTGAAAACGACCCTATTAGCATTCCACATAAGTTTACCCGTAAGGAAGATATCGAAATATCGGCTTTTTTTGCATCGATATTGGCTTGGGGAAAGCGTTCGGAAATAATAAAGAAGTCGAATGTGTTGATTGATATGATGGATTACGAGCCGTATAACTTCATCATCAATGCTTCCGACGAAGAGTTTAAGAAAATAATAAAGTTTTATTACCGAACATTTTCGGGTGATGATGCTCTTTATTTCGTTCACTCGCTCAAAAACATATACACCAATAAAGGTGGTTTGGAAAAGGTATTTACCGATGCTTATTCAAAAACCGGCAATTTTAAAGATGTTTTTATTGAATTTTATGATGTTTTCTTCGAGTTGCCGCATCTTGTCAGGACAAGAAAACACATTGCAAATCCGAAGAAAGGCAGTGCAGCTAAGCGTTTAAATATGTTTATGCGTTGGATGGTCAGAAAAGATGACAATGGTGTTGATTTTGGATTGTGGAACGGTATATCGCAGGCTGACTTGATGCTACCATTAGACTTGCATACGGCAAACACATCGAGGAAAATAGGAATTTTAACCATAAATCAAAACAACTGGAATGCTGTTGTTGAAGTAACCGAAAAATTGCGAAAACTTGATAGTAACGACCCTATTAAATACGATTTTGCTTTGTTTGGCGTGAGCCACGACAAAATTTTATAGTTTGAAAACATGTATTTATGAGTAGCGAAAATGAAACAAAAGGAAAAGTAGAAGTTTTTTATTTTAAAAACGAACTGACTTGCGGAGTTTGTCGTGTTTTGGGCGGCAAAATAGAACAAATGCTTGCAGAAAGTTTTCCAAAATTTGAGCTTTGCGTTGTAGATACTGTTACAGAACCGGAAAAAGCAGCGAGCTACGGAGTTTTTTCAGTTCCTGTGGTTTTGTTGTATATTGATGGGAAAGAATATATAAGGGAAGTTGGAAATATTTCTGTTTACGAGTTGAAATCGAAATTTGAAAGATATAATAACTTATTAAATTCATGAAAATAAAATCTATAAAAAGTTGGGCAGAAGATGAGCGACCGCGAGAGCGATTGCTTTCAAAGGGTGCGGCGGCTCTTAGCAATGTGGAATTGTTAGCTATTCTCATTGGCTCGGGTAATGCAGAAGAATCGGCGGTTGATTTATGCAGGCGTATTTATGCCGATGCCGGAAATAATTTGACAAGTCTTTCGCGTTATTCTGTTGCCGAACTTATGAAATACAAAGGAATAGGCGAGGCTAAGGCTGTTACAATTTGTGCAGCAATGGAACTGTCGAGGAGGCGTTCGTTGGAAGTGGCTCTTGAGCAGAAACAAATTAGCACAAGCAAGTCGGCTTTTGAAGCCTTAAAACCTTTATTAAGCGATTTGCGTGTAGAATGTTTTTATGTTTTGTTGCTAAATACGGCAAACCGACTGATTAAGATAGAAAAAATCAGCGAGGGCGGAATGGCAGGCACCGTCGTCGATCAGCGATTGATATTTAAGTCGGCTATCGAAAACAATGCAACTGCTGTAATATTGGCTCATAATCATCCTTCGGGACAACTGAAACCAAGTGAGAGTGATAAAACTCTGACGAGCAAATTTTTAAAAGCAGGTCAAATTCTTGATATTCCTGTTTTAGACCATCTGATTATTGGCAATAATTCGTACTTTAGTTTTGCCGATGAGGGGATTTTGGTTTAGTGGAAGAAATAAATCAAAAAAAGCCTCAAATTTTTGAGGCTTTTTTTGTACCCGAGGCCGGACTTGAACCGGCACGGTCGCAATGACCAAAGGATTTTAAGTCCTTCGTGTATACCAATTTCACCACTCGGGCATCCTATTTGAACGTAAAATTAATATTTCTTATTAATTTTTGAGTTTGCAAAAGTAAAACTTTTTATGAAAATAAACCAATTTTTATATTATTTTCTTAAAATGTGTTCAACAGATGACTTAAACCGTGCCTTCTACGTTCCACGAAAAAGCTCTTAAGCCTAAATTCTCGTAATCGGAGTTTAGTTCTGCAAGTCTTTTAAAAAGTGGCTCAACACTACTGTCATCAATAATGGTAAGAATAGCATTGTTTTTACTTGGATATGCGTGAGTTCCGTAGTGGGGAAAACCATCGACAGAGCCTCTGCCGAAAACTTCTTTCCAACTGGTAAATCCACGTAGATTCAAGTGCGTTAATATATCGACTATATCTTTATAGTGAGCTTGGTCAAATGTTATCATTACAGCTTTCATGTCAGCAATATTAAATTATTTAGTGTTGATTTTTCTTAATATTTTTTTGCGTCTGCGCCTCATAACGTTGTACCCGAAAATGGTGTACAGTGCAGGAACAATAATCAATGTTAGTAGAGTTGCAAAGGTCATACCTCCCATAACCGTTACACCTAGCGATTGCCACATTTCCGAACCTTGTCCTGTTCCTACTGCCAAAGGTAGCATTCCGAGAATTGTTGTTAGAGAAGTCATAAGCACAGGTCGTAGCCTGGATTTACCTCCATTAACAACGGCATTAATTATAGATTCGCCGCGCTCGCGGTTCAGGTTGATATAGTCGATGAGAACAATACCGTTTTTAACAATAATACCAACCAAGATAATGATACCCACAAATGCCATCATTCCTAATGGAGTGTTGGTAATAACCAACGATAGGAGAGAGCCGACAAAAGCAATTGGTACCGTAGTTATAATAATAAACGGATACGAAAGCGACTCAAACTGCGATGCCAAAATTATATATACCAATAGAGTAGAAATTATGAGCAACAGCGTGAGGTCGGCAAAAGATTCTTGTTGCAATTCAAACGAACCGCCAATTTTGGTACCAATTTCAGGTGGTATATCGGTTTTTTCAATAACGGTATTAACATCTTCAATAATATCGCTTAAAGCTCTTTTGTGGATAGTTCCTTTAACCGTAACTATACGTTCTCTGTTTTTCCTTTCAATTTGCGGTAGCGATGATTTTTCTACAACTGTACCTAGCTCTTTTACTCTGATGCTATTTCCAGCGGAGTTGTACAGCACAATGTTTTCAATATCTTGTATTGATTGCCTGTATCTTTCGTCGTATCTGACAACAATATCGTATTCGTCGCCATCTTCGCGATATCTCGACATAACCAATCCGTTAATTCTATTTTTGATAGCAGAAGCAGCTCCGTTCATGGTAAGACCGTTTACAGACAATTTTTCCCTATCGAACACAACTTGATATTCTTGTCGATAATCCTGTCTGCTAACGTATATATCGACCAATCCTTCGACTTTGGCAAGTTCGGTTTTAAGTTCATTGGCAATTCTGTCGGTGGTTTTAAGATCGTATCCTAATACTTCAACATCAACATAACCTGCACCCATTCCTGAGTGGTTTTGTCCTCCGGATATTACTTGAAACTTGGCGATTTCTGGCATGTTCGACAAGTCTTTGCGTATTTCATTACCTACATCGTATATGGTTTTGTCTCTGTACTTTTGTTCAATTAATCTCATTCGGTACATAATAATATTCGTTCCATTTTTTTGCATAGCAGCAAAAGTATTCTTGTCGGATGCCGGACCATATGTTGAAGATACTATCTGAATTTCGGGATATTTTTCTTTTATTATTTCATTTATCTTAAAGCAGGTTTCTTTTGTTATCTCAATGCGTGTTCCTGTGGGCAGTTCAACAACTGCTTCAATATAGTTATTGTCGGAGCTGGGCATAAATTCGGTTTTCAGTTTGCTCAAACTAAACAACAGCACAACTGTGATAAAGATTACAAGTACAAGTAGCGTTTTCCACTTATGGTTGGCAACAACTCGTAAAAATCTGCCGTAAGCGTTGTCAAATCCGTCTAAAAGGGGTTTTATTGTTTTAGCGTATCCTCTATCAAATCGGGAAGTTACACCTCTAAAGCGTTCGGCTCGTAGCATTTTTGAACTCATCATAGGAGTGAGCGATAAGGAAGCGAGCAATGAAACGGTTATGATAATAATAACCATCCAAGCCAACTGTTTGAATAAAATTCCGGCAAAGCCGCCTAACATTGTCATTGGTAAGAATACTGCTACAATTGTTAGCGTAGAAGCAATAACCGAAAGCGAAACTTCTTCGGTAGCATAAACGGATGCTTGGTCGGGACGACTACCTCTTTCAATGTGCCTGGTGATGTTTTCGAGTACTACAATTGCGTCGTCAACAACCAAACCTATGGCTATAGACAGCGCCGAAAGAGTGATGATATTTATCGTGTTTCCCGTTACCCTCAGATATATAAACGCACTTATTAGAGATACGGGTATTGTAACTATAATGATGATACTTGCACGCCATCTGCCCAAAAAGAATAAAACAATTAAAGCAACGATAATAAAGGCTAATAATATCGTTTCGGCTAAGTTGTTGATTGAAGTAACAATGTTTTCGGATGTATCGTTAACAACCATTAGCTCAACATCGGGCGGTAAGTTTTTTTGAAGTAAAGGTAAGGTTTCTTTTACTTTTTTAGAAATTTGCACACTATTGGCTCCCGACTGCTTTTGAACTATTATTGTCGCACTTTTTTTGCCGTTTGTAAAACTTTCTTGAACTCTCGACTCAATTGTGTCATTAACAGTTGCAACATCTCTTAAATATACAACCTGACCTCTAAAGTTTCCAAGTACAATATTGTTTATTTCTCTACTTTCGTTGAATTCGCCTTCAAGTCGCAACAAATATGTTTGTGTGCCAATATCGAAGCTACCTGCAGGCACGTTTACGTTTTCCTGAGCAATTTTTCGAGCTAAAAGCTCTAAAGGTATATTGTACGCTTCCAACTTTTCGGGTATAACGTTAACTTGCACTTCTCTTTCGGGTGCACCTGCAATGGAAACGGTTCCAACACCGGGTATTCTGTTTAAAGGATTGGCAACAGCATTATCTAATATTTTGTGTAAGGCGTTTGAACTTTGGTCAGCAGTTGCCGAAATAACCAATACGGGTATCATGTCGGTTGAAAACTTCATGATTATAGGTTCTTCGGATTCGTTCGGCAAAAACTTCTTTATAATATCTAACTTGTCTCTAACGTCATTTACTGAATTATCTAAGTTTGTGCCAAAGTTAAATTCTAATATTATTAATGATATGTTGTCGCTTGATCTGGAAGTTATATTTTTTATGTTTTCGGTACTATTTAAAACGTCTTCTAACGGGCGTGTAATGTTTGTTTCAACGTCTTCGGCACCTGCACCGTTGTACGTGGTAATAACCGTAAGCATATTGGATTCTATTTCCGGAAATAAGTCAATAGGAAGTTGAAAGAAAAACATAATACCTATTATTACGACGCCTATATATATAAGAGCCGTGCTTATCGGTTTTCTTACTGCTGTTTCGAATAATTTCATATTTTTTTAGTTAAGAAAGTTTTGTAGTTGTGGTACTTAGTTAATTATTTCTACAGGTGTGCCGTCAATTAAGCTTGTGTTTCCTTTGGTAATGATTATATCGTCGGGATTCAGACCTGAAACAATTTCATACTTATCGTCGATTCTGACACCTAACTCAACTTTTGTGTAGACTGCTTTGCCATCTTTTACAACAAAAACGTATCTATCGTTGCTTCCGGCTTGTTTTACCACAGCCATATCGTCTATTAAGGCTCTGTTGTTGGTTCCTAAATTTATTTCAACGCGGCAAAACATACCGGGTTTAATTTTATTTGAATTATTGGGTATTGAAATTTCGGCGCTAAAAGTGTGTGTAGCCTGATTGATGATGGGATATATCAACGAAATATTACCGTTAAAAACTTCGTCGCTGTAAGTGTCTATTTTAACTTTAACAGGTTGACCTTTTTTTACTTGTGCGAAATGTTTTTCGGAAACATTAATAACTGCTTTAACAGGATTAAGACTTTCTACCGTTAAAATAGGGAATTGAGCAGGCATATCGCCTTCGTCGTAGTTGCGTGCCGTAACAACTCCGTTAATAGGGCTTTTCAGAATTGTATTTTCTTCAAGATTTTCGAGTGTTGCTTCGGCTATTTTAATTTGAAGTTGCAACTGATCAACTTGTTGCTGCGATATTCCGCCAACTTTCAACAGTTCGGTGTATCGCTGAAGGTCGGCTTTAAAATTAGTGATTTGCGCTTCTTGTTTTAAGAAGTTATTTTTGTCTAATTCTACAAGAACTTGTCCTTTGCTGACCCTATCGCCAATTTCTACATTTATTTTCCTTATACGACTCGGTATTGCCGAAGCTATGTTGTTTTTTGTATTCGACTCTATGTTTGCAGTAAACGTAACGTTTTGCTCAACAGGTTGAAACTCAACTTTTGATACGTAAACTTTTCTTGCTTCTTTTTCGCTTGCTTGTGAAGCTTCGTCGCCTTTTTTGCCGGCGTTATTACATGACGACAGTGAAAAAATGATACCTGCTATAATGATTAAAAATGTTGCCTTTTTCATTTATAAAATATTTTTATTGTTTTTTGTATTCTGATTTTTTTATTCAATATTTTCACCGATTATTTTCTCCAAGTCGGCTTGTGCGTTCAAATAATCGTAAAGTATGTTTTGATATTTTAAGTTTGTGTTTGTAATTGCCAACGATGCAGAATTTAGTTCAACTATGGTTGCCAGACCTGTATCGTACATTTTAAGCGCTATTTCGTATCCTTTTTCTGCCATATCTATTGTAGATTTTGCAGTTTCTAATTGTTCCAAGGTGTTTTCAATAATGCCAATGCTGTTTTTTACGCCAAGTTGCAGACTTCTTTTCAGATTAATTCTTTGTAAGTCTAATTGCTGCAGCGATATTTCGGTTTGTTTTATATCGTAATGACGTTGAAAACCGTTGAAAAGCGGAATAGCAAGCGTAATACCGGCAGTAGAGTAGGGCGACCACTTGTAGTCTTTAAATTTAAAGTCGTCGTTTTGGCTTATATAATTGTAACCGAATGTTCCTATTAGAGACGGCATGCGCTGCAATTTAATTACTTCTAAGGCTGTTAGGGCTTTTTGCTTCTGAATATCAAATTGTTTTAAATCGGAATTGTTAGATAGGTTAGGTTCTATCAATTTAGTCAAATCCGTATTGGTATTATCTTTATAAAATTGAAGAGAACCAACCGCTGCTATCGTAATATTATCGTCTGCACCCATAAATATTTTGAGTTGCAATTCGGCAATTCGCATCATATTTTTTGCTTGCAAAATATTTGGAATATTATTCTGCATTTGAACTTTAGCAATAATCATGTCGTACTCAGAAGCCACACCTTGATCATATTTGGCTTTTATGTTGTTGTAATTTACCGAGTCTTTGTAGTATGTTTTTTTGAAAACGTTATAGGTTTCTTGTGCAAACAAAAGCGAGTAGAAAGATTTCTTTACATTATTTATAAGTGTAATTTTATTAGCCCTCGATTTTTCTACTGCTAAGGTAAGATCAATTTCGCTTAAGTCAAGGCTTTTCCACAACGATGGCACAACCAATGGCAGTGTAGCATTAACGCCTCCTGTCCACATATTCCATCGCCCGAATTGGATAGCTAACGGCTCGTCATCGTCGGGCATTGCAATACCTGAAGTATCGCCGGGCATTGGTCCACCAAACCCCATCGACTTTCTATCCATATACATTGTTTGTTTTTTTATGGTTCTTTGGTATTGTCCAGCCAAATCAATTTTAGGCATTAGTCCGCCGTACGATTTTTTTTGAGCATATCCTAACTTGGTTATTTCCAAACTGTCAATTTGTATAGTATGACTTTCGGATAATGCTATGGAAATAGCCTTATCAAGGT
>JAQVEX010000063.1 GCA_028697555.1 Lentimicrobiaceae bacterium
AGAATATAGACGCAACAAGATTAAACTACGCGTACGTAAAAAAATATCAGGTACTAACCAACGTCCAAGAATGTCGGTTTTTAGAAGTAACAAAGACATTTACGTTCAGCTTATCGACGATAGAACCGGTACAACATTATTATCAGCATCGGCGCGTCATGAAGATATAGATGCTCAAAAAATTACAAAAACCGAAAAAGCAAAGCTTGTAGGTAAATTAATAGCCGAAAAAGCAAAAGAGGCAGGAATAGATACTGTAGTTTTTGACCGTAACGGATATTTATATCACGGTCGTATTAAAGCCTTAGCCGATGCAGCTAGGGAAGGTGGAATTAAATTCTAAGAAACAACTATGATTTATAATAGACAATTTAAAAAAGTAAAAGCAAGTGATATAGAGCTAAAAGATAGGCTAGTATCAATAAAAAGAGTTACCAAGGTTACCAAAGGTGGTAGAACATTTAGCTTTTCGGCTATTGTTGTTGTTGGAAACGAAAATGGAGTAGTAGGCTGCGGTTTAGGTAAGGCAAAAGAAGTTCAAGCTGCCATTTTAAAAGGTGTTGAAGATGCAAAGAAAAACTTGTATGCAATACCAGTCCACAACGGAACCATACCTCACGAACAAGAAGGTAAATTTGGAGGAGCTTTAGTTTTAATAAAACCGGCTGCTGCTGGTACAGGAGTTATAGCAGGTGGTGCAATGCGTGCCGTACTCGAAACCGTTGGAATTACCGACGTGCTTGCTAAGTCCAAAGGTTCTTCTAACCCAAATAGCGTTGTTAAAGCTACTATGGTTGCTCTTCTTAACTTAAAAGATGCTCATGCCGTAGCCAAACTTAGAGGTATTTCTATGGATAAAGTGTTTAATGGTTAATTTATACAAAAAACATCGA
This sequence comes from Lentimicrobiaceae bacterium, assembly GCA_028697555.1. NCBI lineage: Bacteria > Pseudomonadati > Bacteroidota > Bacteroidia > Bacteroidales > Lentimicrobiaceae > Lentimicrobiaceae bacterium. The sequence continues at coordinate 894 of JAQVEX010000063.1, forward strand.
AATGAAAAAAATTAGAATAACGCAAATAAAAAGTGGTATTAAGCAACCGGAAAGACAAAAACGAACGCTTAAAGCTTTGGGTATCAGAAAAATGCACAACCCTGTAGAGCACGAAGCTACACCACAAATATTAGGAATGGTTAATTCTATTAGCCACTTACTTAAAGTTGAAGAAATATAATTTATAAAACAATATAAGCAAAGATATAACTATGGATTTGTCAAATTTACAACCTGCACAGGGCTCAACAAAGAGCAGAAAGCGTATAGGACGTGGCGAAGGATCAGGTCGTGGCGGTACATCTACACGCGGTCATAAAGGTGCTAAATCTAGATCGGGATATAGCCGAAAAGTTGGACACGAAGGAGGTCAAATGCCTCTTTACAGAAGAGTACCTAAATCAGGATTTAAAAACATCAACAGAGTTGAGTATAACGGTATCAACATTGATACACTTCAAAAATTATACGACGACATTAAGGTAACCGATATAACTCCCGAAGTTTTACATCAACACGGTTTACTAGCAAAAAATGCTTTGCTTAAAATTTTAGGTAGAGGCAGTTTAACTGCTAAACTTAATGTTACAGCTCACGCTTTTTCCGAAAAAGCTAAGCAAGAAATAGAATCACAAGGTGGAACAATCATTAAAATCTGAATAAATGAAACGCTTCATTCAGACATTAAAAAATATTTGGAAAATTGAGGAACTCCGTAAAAGAATACTTTATACGCTAGGACTTGTTCTGATTTACAGATTAGGTTCGCATATTACTATTCCCGGAGTCGACCCTCAACAGTTAATTGCTTTAAAAAACCAATCATCCGAAGGTTTGTTAGGACTTCTTAACTTGTTTTCGGGAGGTGCTTTTGGCAATGCTTCTGTATTTGCTCTTGGTATTATGCCTTATATCTCTGCATCCATTGTGATACAGCTTTTAGGAATGGCTATACCGTATTTTCAAAAACTTCAAAAAGAAGGCGAAAGTGGTAGAAAGAAAATAAACCAAATAACACGTTACCTTACCGTTGTTATCACGGCTTTGCAAGCTCCTGGTTATATTGCCAACCTTTCTGCTCAAATACCGCCACAAGGTATTTATCCTTTCGATGTTAACATATCATCGCCACCTTTATTCTTCTGGATAACCTCCGTTGTAATTTTAATAGCAGGAACGCTATTTGTTATGTGGTTGGGCGAAAGAATTACAGATAAAGGTCTTGGAAACGGAATATCGTTAATCATCATGGTTGGTATTATCGCTCGATTGCCATTTGCTTTATTCAGCGAATTTGTATCCAGAGTTGAAGAACAAAGCGGTGGTTTAATTTTCTTTTTGATAGAAATTATAGTTCTTTTGGCAGTAATATTACTATGTATTTTGTTAGTTCAAGGTACACGCAGAATACCTGTACAGTACGCCAAGAGAGTAGTTGGCAACAAACAATATGGCGGTGTGCGTCAGTATATTCCTCTAAAAGTTAATGCAGCAGGAGTAATGCCTATCATTTTTGCACAAGCCATTATGTTTTTACCCATGACTATTGTTGGTTTTTCTAACTTAGAAGGATTGAGCGGTTTTGCCAGAGCATTTACTAACATCAACGGCTTTTGGTACAATTTTGTTTACGCCCTAATGATTATTGCTTTTACGTATTTCTATACTGCAATAACCGTAAACCCAAACCAAATGGCAGAAGATTTGAAAAAGAACAATGGTTTTATTCCAGGTGTTAAACCAGGTAGAAAAACTGCAGACTTTATTGATTCGGTAATGTCAAAAATTACACTACCCGGATCTATATTTTTGGCTTTAGTAGCTATAATGCCGGCTTTGGTTGCTCAAGTTGGTATTAGTTCTCAGTTTGCACAATTCTACGGTGGAACATCACTGTTAATTTTGGTAGGTGTTGTTTTAGATACCTTACAGCAAATAGAAAGTCACTTACTAATGAGACATTATGAAGGTTTAACCAAATCAGGACGCATTAAAGGTCGTACCGGAGGAGGAATGTAAATTATTTATGATGCTTAGAGGTAAGACAAATAGTGAAATTGAAAAATTAAAAAAAAGTTCTATACTTGTTGGTAAAACGATAGCCGAAGTAGCAAAGCACATCAAACCTGGTGTTACTACTATAGAGTTAGATAAAATTGCCGAAACGTATATTCTCGACAATAGTGCTTTGCCCGGATTTAAAGGTTATAGAGGATTTCCAGGCACACTGTGTATTTCTATCAACGATGTGGTCGTTCACGGAATACCCGGAAAATCGGTAATAAAAGAAGGAGACTTAGTCTCAATAGATTGTGGTACAATTATTGATGGCTATTATGGGGATTCGGCATTTAGTTTTGGTGTTGAACCTGTTTCCGATGAAGTCAGAAAACTGTTACAGCGCACTTACAATTCTTTGTATGTAGGAATTGAAAGCGCTAAGTATGGCAACAGAGTCGGAGATATTGGTTACAGCATTCAAAGTTATTTGTCGCCGTTTAATTACGGAATTGTGCGTGATTTGGTGGGACACGGAATAGGAAAAAATATGCACGAAAAACCCGAAGTGCCTAATTACGGAAGACGAGGTACAGGAGCCAAACTATACGACGGTTTGGTTATATGTATCGAGCCTATGATAACCTTAGGAACAAGTAGAATAAACATCGATAGTGAAGATGGTTGGACGATAAGAACAAATGATGGTAGTTTTTCGGCTCATTTTGAACACGCCATAGCTGTAAAAAAAGAAGGAACAAGCATTCTTTCCGATTTTACACCTATTCAAGAAGTAGAAAATGAAAATATATATATAATTAAAACTATTGACAATGGCTAAACAAATGGTAATAGAACAAGATGGAGTTGTGGTTGAATCGTTAGGTAACGCCATGTTCCGAGTCGAATTGGAAAATGAACACGTAATAACTGCTCATATTTCCGGAAAGATGCGTATGCACTATATTAAAATACTTGTAGGCGATAAAGTAAAAGTTGAAATGTCGCCATACGATTTATCAAAAGGAAGAATAACATTTAGATATAAATAAAAAAACATAAGACAATGAAAGTTAGAGCATCAGTAAAAAAGCGTTCAGACGACTGCAAAATTGTACGTCGTAAAGGTCGCATATATGTTATAAACAAAAAGAACCCTAAATTCAAACAACGTCAAGGATAATAATTAAAAAACAATAAATATATATGGCACGTATAGCAGGTATAGATTTACCCAAAAATAAGCGAGGAGAAATCGCTTTAACTTACATTTACGGCATAGGTTTGTCTTCGGCACAGTCAATTTTAGACGAAGCATCCATCGACCGTAATAAAAAAGTTCAGGATTGGAATGATGATGAGCAAAATGCTATCCGAACAATAATTAACGATAAATATAAAGTTGAAGGAGCTTTACGTTCCGAAACACAACTTAATATAAAACGTTTAATGGATATTGGATGCTATCGCGGAATTCGTCATCGTATCGGACTACCACTTAGAGGTCAGAGCACTAAAAACAATGCACGCACTCGTAAAGGTAGAAAGAAAACCGTTGCCAATAAAAAGAAAGTAACCAAATAAACTTTAAATAGAAATTAATATATAATGGCAAAAAGTACTAAATCAACTAAGAGAAGAGTAGTTAAAGTAGAACCTACCGGTAGAGCGTATGTTACAGCCTCTTTTAACAATATTATTATATCACTTACTAATAATAGCGGACAGGTTATATCGTGGGCTTCAGCCGGCAAAATGGGTTTTAGAGGTTCAAAGAAAAACACACCTTATGCAGCACAAATGGCAGCACAAGAGTGTTCAAAAGTAGCCTACGACTTAGGATTAAGAAAGGTTAAAGTATTTGTTAAAGGTCCAGGTTCAGGTCGCGAATCGGCTATCAGAACAATTCATACAGCAGGTATCGAAGTTACCGAAATTATGGACATCACACCTTTACCTCACAATGGATGCCGTCCACCTAAAAGAAGACGCGTTTAGTATTAACAAGAAAAATAATTATTGAATTAAAGAATTATGGCAAGATATACAGGACCTAAATCGAAAATAGCAAGAAAGTTTCGTGAACCAATATTCGGACCGGATAAAGTTTTTAAAAAAAAGAACTATCCTCCAGGACAACACGGACAAAGCAAAAGACGTAACAAACAATCGGAGTACGGAATGCAGCTTTTTGAAAAACAAAAAGCAAAATATACCTATGGAATTTTGGAAAAACAATTCCGTAAAATTTTCAGCAAAGCCAACAGAGCTAAGGGTGTTACCGGTGTTGTTTTATTGCAACTTATTGAATCACGTTTGGATAACGTAGTATTTCGTTTGGGCATAGCACCTACTCGTAATGCTGCTCGTCAGTTGGTTACGCATCGTCATATTACAGTTAATGGAAAGGTTGTTAACGTACCTTCGTACGAACTCGCAAAAGGCGACATAGTAGCTGTTAGAGAACGTTCAAAATCTCTCGAAGTTATTCAAAACTCATTGGCAGGACGTACAAACAAATATTCGTGGCTCGAGTGGGATGAAACTTTAATGTCGGGTAAATTTATGAATTATCCTGAAAGAGAAGAAATACCCGAAACAATTAAAGAACAACTTATTGTTGAGTTGTACTCTAAATAAAATCCTAAAATTACAATTAAAAATAAATTTATTATGGCAATATTATCTTTCCAAAAACCGGATAAAGTTATAATGATAGAAAGCGACGACTTTCAAGGCGTTTTTGAATTTCGTCCTTTAGAAAAAGGATTTGGGTTAACAATTGGTAATGCCTTGCGCAGAATACTGTTGTCGTCACTCGAAGGCTATGCTATTACTGCCGTTCGTATCGAAGGTGTTGATCACGAGTTTTCTTCCATAAAAGGGGTTGTTGAAGATGTTACCGATATCATTCTTAACCTTAAAAAAATTCGTTTTCGTCGTCAGTTAGAAGGTGATGAAAAAGTTAATATATCTGTTTCAGGCAAAGAAACTTTTACAGCAGCCGATATTGCAAGCAATACTTCAAATTTTCAAGTTTTAAATCCTGAAGTTGTTATCTGCAATATGGAGAAAAACGTTAAGTTAAACGTTGAAATTACTATAGAAAAAGGACGCGGATATGTTACGGCTGAAGATAATAAAAAAGAAGACGCCTTTATGGGAACCATTTTTATTGACTCTATCCACACGCCTATTGTTAATGTTAAATACACAGTAGACGATAACTATAGAGTTGAACAAAAAACCGACTACGAAAAACTTATCTTAGATATTAAAACAGACGGTTCTATTACCCCAAAAGATGCTCTGACTGAAGCCGCAAAAATATTAATTCATCATTTCATGCTGTTTAGCGATGAGAAAATAACCATCGAAGAAGAAACAAAAATAGTAAATGATGACCTTGATGAAACAGCCCTGCACCTTCGCCAGTTGCTTAAAACAAAACTTACCGACCTTAACCTTTCGGTTAGATCGCTCAACTGCCTTAAAGCTGCAGATGTTGATACATTAGGAGAACTAGTTACTTACCAGAAACACGACTTGTTAAAAATAAGAAATTTTGGAAAAAAATCACTATCCGAACTTGAAGAGCTTGTTAAATCGAAAGGTCTGGATTTTGGGATGAATGTTTCCAAGTATAAATTAGATAAAGAATAGTGAAAAATGAGACACGCAAAATCAAATAACAATTTAAGTAGAACAGCTGCACACAGAAAGGCAATGCTATCAAATATGGCTTGCTCGCTTATAATGCATAAGAGTATTAGTACAACCGTAGCAAAAGCCAAAGTATTACGCGAATATGTTGAACCATTGATAACCAAATCTAAAACCGATTCTACACATTCACGCCGAGTTGTTTTTAGCAAACTTAGAGATAAAGTTGCAGTTGCCGAATTATTTAGAACAGTTGCGCCAAAAGTGGCAGAACGCCCGGGCGGTTATACCAGAATTTTAAAAACAGGTAGCAGGCTAGGCGATAATGCCGATATGTGTATTATCGAATTGGTAGATTTTAACGAATTTTATACTGCCGAAACTACTACAGCTAAAAAAGCAACACGTAGAGGTAGAAGGTCTAGAGGAGCTTCAGCAGCTCCTACTGCTCCAACAACTCAAACGCCGGAACCGGAAACTGTAGAAACAGTTGAAGAACCTGTAAGTGAAGTTGAAGCTAAAACCGAAGAAGTAGAGGAAGTTGTAGCCGAAAGTGAAGTAGCTGAAGAACCTTCAAGCGACGATAACACCGACACAAAACCTGAAGCTGAAACAGAAGTTAAAACTGAATAATATACACTGATTAATATGAAGTAGATTATGGATAAAGTGTTATTGTTTTAACCTTTATCCTTTTTTTGTTTATTAACCTAATAAAAATATAATTATGAGTCAAATTGCAAACATTATTGCACGCCAAATTTTAGATTCGCGTGGTAATCCAACAGTAGAAGTTGATGTTTATACATCAGCAGGATTTTTAGGACGTGCTGCAGTTCCAAGTGGAGCATCAACAGGAGCACATGAGGCTTGCGAGCTTCGCGACGGAGACCCAAAAAACTACATGGGCAAAGGAGTCCTTAAAGCAGTTCAAAACGTTAATAAAGTTTTAGCCGAAGAGCTAAGAGGATATTATGTTTCCGAACAAAACGAAATAGATGCTAAAATGATAGAAATTGACGGTACACCCAATAAATCAAACATGGGAGCCAATGCAATTTTGGGAGTTTCTCTTGCTGTTGCTAATGCAGCCGCACAAGAAAGTCAACAATTTTTGTATCGTTATGTAGGCGGTGTTAATGCCAATACACTTCCAATTCCAATGATGAACATTCTTAACGGAGGTTCTCACGCCGATAATAGCATCGACTTCCAAGAGTTTATGATTATGCCTACAGGTGCACCTAATTTCAGAACAGCTTTACAAATGGGCACCGAAGTTTTCCATAACCTTAAATCGGTTTTGAAAAAAGGTGGATATTCTACCAACGTTGGAGATGAAGGCGGTTTTGCACCTAACCTTAAATCTAATGAAGAAGCTCTTAAAGTGATTATAGAAGCTATTGAAAAAGCAGGATACAGACCAGGTGAAGATATTTTCATCGCTCTAGACCCAGCTTCAAGCGAATATTTCATCAAAGAAGAAAATGTATATCACTTGTTCAAATCAAGCGGCGAAAAACTAACGCCAATGCAAATGGCTGATTATTGGGCTGATTGGACTAAAAGATATCCGATTATTTCTATAGAAGACGGTATGGCGGAAGACGATTGGGACGGATGGAAATTTATTACCGATAAAATCGGAGATAAAGTCCAACTTGTAGGCGACGATTTGTTCGTTACCAACGTTAATCGTTTACAGCAAGGTATTGATAAAGGTGTTGCCAATTCAATTCTAATTAAAGTTAACCAAATAGGAACGCTTACCGAAACAATAAATGCAGTTAATTTAGCGTACAGAAATGGCTATACCGCTGTTATGAGCCACCGTTCGGGCGAAACCGAAGATACTACAATTGCAGATTTGGCAGTTGCTCTAAATACCGGACTTATTAAAACAGGTTCGGCATGTAGAACAGATAGAATTGCTAAATACAATCAATTGTTAAGAATTGAAGAAGGCTTGGGTAACACAGCTAAATATTTAGGAAAAGATTTTAGGTTTTTAAAATAATTTCATATCACATTTTTTATAACTCATCATCAAAATTGTTTGGTGATGAGTTATTTTTTATACCTTTGTCGGATATTTATGACAGTTATAAAACCAAAAATTAATCCCGAATGGTACGCTGTGCTCGAAAACGAGTTCAACAGCCGGTATTTTATTGAGCTAAAAGAATTTCTTGTTTCCGAAAAACAGAAATACAATGTGTTTCCAAAAGGCAGTAAAATATTTTCGGCATTCGATTTAACTCCTTTTTCGCAAGTAAAGGTTGTTATAATTGGTCAAGACCCTTATCATGGAATGGGGCAGGCGCATGGCTTATGTTTTTCAGTACCCGATGGAGTTACTATTCCACCATCGTTGCGGAATATTTATAAAGAACTCAACGACGACCTGAATATCCCTATTAGCAGTTCTGGGAATCTTACTCGTTGGGCTCGCCAAGGAGTATTATTGCTTAATGCAATACTCACGGTCAGAGAAAACTGTGCCGGAAGTCATCAGGGCAAAGGTTGGGAAAACTTTACCAATGCTGCTATCAAAGCAATTTCCGAAAAACTTTCGGGAGTTGTTTTTATGCTGTGGGGAAATTACGCACAGGAAAAACAAAATTTGATCGATACATCAAAACACTATATACTAAAAGCAGCTCATCCATCGCCTTTATCGGCAAGTAGGGGATTTTTCGGCTGTAAGCATTTTTCAAAAACTCAGGAGATACTCAAAACTAACGGCTACGAAACAATTAATTGGACATAAAATATTTTCCTTATAGCTAACGTTATTAGAAAAAAACAAATGATAATTGAGAGAAACATTTTTATAAGTTTGATAATTTGCCTCTTGTTGAGCGTAAATCACGTCTTATCGCAACAGTTATTCTCCGAGCCGGCAGGAGGTATGAATAGCGAAGAATTATATGAGGCTGTCTTAGCACCAATTGACCAGATTAATCATTTACCAGATATTTTCACCTATTCGCCTGTTACCAAGTATTACGATACATGGGATACACTCTACGTTACCAGGCATGTTCAAACTTATCCCAAAACCGATAGTATAGTCCTTTTGCCTATATTCAACCATTTTTCAAAGAATTATCATGTGCCTAACCATGGAGATTTCTTGTCTCCTTTCGGATATCGCGGCAGACGCTTACACGCTGGTGTTGACATTAGGTTGAACAAAGGCGATTCGGTTAAAGTTGCTTTCGATGGTGTTGTCAGACTTGCAAAATATAATGGCGGTTATGGCAACTGTGTGGTTGTCAGACATTTTAATGGTATTGAAACCTTATATGCTCATTTGTCAAAAATAGAAGTAGGTGTTAATCAGGCTGTTAGGGCTGGCGATGTTATAGGTTTGGGAGGAAGTACAGGTCGTTCAACCTGCAATCACTTGCATTTTGAAACTAGATTCCAGGGCAAACCTTTTAACCCCCGACAAATTTTCGACTTTGAAAATAATACAATATTAGTCGATACACTTCTAATAACCAATATGACTTTCAGAAAAACAAAAGATTATGTTCCAAAATACATAGAGAAGGCACCCGATGTCAACTCAATGATGGAAGAATACGCTCTCGTAGTCGAAAAAAATAAAAACAATCCCGAATACCAATATTATAAAGTTAAAAAAGGAGATAATTTATCAATTATTTCAAGAAAGCATAATGTGCCTATAAGTGAATTATGTAAGCTTAACGGAATTAGTAAAAACAAGATAATCAGAGCAGGCACTTATTTAAAACTGTACGAATAGAAATTTTTAGATGTGTTTGGGGAAGAAAAAATAGAAAGGAAAAAAGTTCTGATAAGCCCGTTAGATTGGGGCTTGGGACATGCTACACGTTGCGTTCCCATAGTGCATAAATTATTATCGTCAGGTTTTGATGTTACTATAGCCGGCAGTGGTAGGTCGTTACAGTATCTTTCTAAACAATTTCCACAATTATCCGTTTTGGAGTTGCCTGGGTTCTCGCCTAAATACTCTAAGAAAGGCTCGGTTTTTTATAAAATAGTTTGGCAAATGCCTGCATTCTTGAAATGTATTTACAAAGAACATTTTTTACTTATTGATATTCAAAAGAAATACAATTTCGATTATATAATATCAGATAATAGATACGGGTTGTTTTGTAAAGGTGCTAACTCAATAATAATAACGCATCAGCTGAAAGTCTATTTACATGGTATATTCAAATTGTTTGAAAAACCTTTGCAGATTATCATCAGAGTGATGCTAAAAAAATTTGACCAAGTGTGGGTACCCGACTTTGGAGATGATGTAAACTTAAGTGGCGTACTTTCGCATAGCAAATACGCAGAAAAAAATTACGAATATATAGGTCTGTTGTCTCGTTTCAGTACTATTGACGAAAGCGATATTGACACAAATCTCGAGAAAGCTCAAATTGTAGCTATAATTTCGGGAAGCGAACCGCAACGTACTATTTTGGAAAAAATTTTGTTGGAGCAATTGGTCAAACTTCCGTACAAAGTTCAGGTATTTAACGGGAAACCCGAAAAAGAAGAGGTGTTTAAGCTATCCGATAATGTTACTGTGTTTTCAAATGCTTCAAACGAACAACTATATACAAGCATTAAAAATGCTGAGGTTATTATATGCAGGTCGGGTTATTCATCATTGATGGATTTGGCTGTGTTTAAGTCAAAAGCTATTGTTATTCCAACACGAGGGCAAACAGAACAAGAATATTTGGCTAAAATATTAGATGAAACAAAACAAGCACATTCGGTTTATCAGGAAGATATTTTCTTGCCTCAAGATATTAGTATAGCCAAGAAATACTCGGGAGTTGGGAGCGGTTTGTATCAAACATTTTGTTTGGATATAGATAAATTATTACCCTAAATTATTACTTTTACAAGAAAATTATGAACTTACTTAGCATTTATTGGAACTGCAATCCGGCAATCCTCACAATAGGCAATTACCAACTCAGATGGTACAGTTTGATGTTTGTATTAACTTTTGTTTTCGGATACATAATACTTTTAAAAATATACAAAAAAGAAAAACTTTCCGAGCAACTCTTAGACAAGTTGGCAATATATATTTTTGTGGCAACAATTATTGGTGCCAGATTAGGGCATGTCTTGTTTTACGAACCCGAATATTATTTACAAAATCCTTTAGAAATACTTAAAGTTTGGCGTGGGGGCTTGGCAAGTCATGGCGCCGCCATTGCAATGATAATAGCCGTTTGGATTTACTACAAGAAAACCAAATTAGGTTTTATGTGGACTTTAGACAGATTGGTTATTGTTGTTGCTTTGGGAGGATTTTTTATTCGCATGGGAAATTTTTTCAACAGCGAAATATACGGCAATATCACATCATTGCCCTGGGGCGTTGTTTTTGTGCGTGATGGACAAACCGTTCCTCGACATCCGACCCAAATATACGAGGCATTGAGCTATT
>JAQVEX010000064.1 GCA_028697555.1 Lentimicrobiaceae bacterium
CCTGCTTTACTCGTTCTTTTCGACGACAATTTAGCTTTAGTTCCTTCAAGTGTATAGCCTTCTTCTTTTATAAGGTGAAATATCTTATGAAAATTATCTATATCGTTTTGAGTAAACAATCTATTGCCTTTTTTGTTACGTCGGGGCTTTATTATATCAAATTCTTTTTCGTAGTATCTTATCAATGAAGTAGTTACTCCAAAAATTTCGGCTACTTCGCCAATTTTATAGTATAGTTTTTTTGTATTATCAGAATTTGACATAAGCAATAAAAATATTAATCCATTGTTTGTGATGGAACTTTAGACAATTCTATCATTTGTTGATATTGTTCAGGTGTAATATCGTTGAAAAAGAAATATATTGGATTAACCGCAACGCCGCCTTTTCTAACTTCGTAATGCAAGTGTGGTCCTGTCGATTTTCCGGTATTACCCATAGTGCCGATAATCTCGCCACGCTTAACTTGCTGACCTACCCTAACATTAATTTTATGCAAGTGAGCATACACCGTTGTATAACCAAAGCCGTGGTCAATTTGCACCGTATTTCCGTAGCCACCGCTGTTGTACTTTGAGTAAACAACTTTTCCGTTGCCCGTTGCATAAATAAGAGTACCGACAGCTCCAGTAAAATCAATACCTTCGTGAAATTTGGTTATCTTATAAAACGGATCGGTACGGTAACCAAAATATGATGCTATACGACGTAAATCGGTATTTGAAACAGGCTGTATGGCAGGGATACTCGCAACCATTGCTTCCTTATTTTTTGCCAATTTGTAGACTTCGTCAAATGAAATGCTCTGAACTACCATTTTCAAGGCAACAGCATCTAGTTTTTTATAAGTATTTTTAATAATGCTTGTATTGTCAATATCGTCTAAATGCCCGTAACGGTCGATACCGCCTACTCCACCATCTCTGACTGAGCTCGGCACAGGTTCCGACTCAAAAATCATTCTATAGATATTATCGTCTCTATCTTGCAATTCCGATAAAACTTCTTGCATTAAGTCAATTTTATCGTTTAATATTCTGTACCTAAATTTGTAAGCATCAAGTTGTTCTTCAAGTACCTTTTCTTTAGGAGTGCCAATGAAATCGTTGAAAAAAATGACAAAAATAATAGCCAAAAATAAACCTAAGAAAAATGAAAACACCCAAGGTTTTAATTTTCGCCACAAACTTTTTTCCTGATTAAATATTTTTAATGATTCACTGTCGAATCTTAGTTCTCTTCTCGACATTATACTGAAAATAATAATTAGTAAAGATGACTTTTTTTACATGTAAAAAAACTTTTTTCTTACTTCACAAGCAAAAATACTTATTTCTTGTAATTTTGCACAAATTTATCAAAGTTCAGTTAATATTTTTAGTCTTATTTAACATAACAGCAAAACTAACACATACAACAAACTATGACAGGAAAAGAAATTAGAGACACTTTTTTAAACTTCTTTAAAGACAAGCAACACCAAATAGTTCCGTCGGCTCCTATGGTTGTCAAAGACGACCCTACTCTTATGTTTACTAATGCCGGCATGAATCAATTTAAGGATTGGTTTTTGGGTAACAGCAAACCCAAATGGGAAAGAGTTGCCAACACTCAAAAGTGTTTGAGAGTTTCGGGAAAGCACAACGACTTAGAAGAAGTCGGACACGATACATATCATCACACCATGTTTGAAATGCTTGGCAACTGGTCGTTTGGCAATTATTTTAAAAAAGAAGCCATAGCTTGGGCATGGGAATTGCTCACCGAAGTATACAAAATTGATAAAGACCGCTTGTATGTTACGGTTTTTGAAGGTGATAAAAAAGATAACCTTTCGGAAGATAAAGAAGCTATCGAAGAATGGAAAAAACATATACCCGAAGACAGAATTATTTTTGGTAACAAAAAAGATAATTTTTGGGAGATGGGCGAAACGGGTCCTTGTGGTCCTTGTTCCGAAGTCCATATAGATATTAGAAGTGATAAAGAAAGAGCAGAAATTGACGGCAAAACACTTGTAAACACCGATCATTACTTGGTAGTTGAAATTTGGAATCTTGTTTTTATTCAGTACAACCGACTTGCCGACCAATCGCTTGTTACTTTACCCCAAAAACACGTTGATACCGGAATGGGATTTGAACGCCTATGTATGGTGTTGCAAGGTAAACAAAGCAACTACGATACCGATATTTTTATGCCATTGATAAACGAAATTTCAAAAATTTCGGGCTTAGAATACGGCAAAAATACTGATACCGATATTGCTATAAGAGTTATTGCCGACCATATTAGAGCCGTTAGCTTTGCTATAGCAGACGGACAGTTGCCAAGCAACGTTAAAGCCGGATATGTTATCAGACGTATTTTGCGTAGAGCTGTTCGTTATGCGTATTCATACCTTAACGTACACGAACCATTCATGTATAAACTTGTTCCGTGTTTAGAAGCAAATATGGGATACATTTTTCCTGAGCTCACAAAACAAAAAGATATTATTGAAAAGGTTATAATCGAAGAAGAACAATCGTTTTTAAAGACTCTATCAACCGGAATTAATATGTTTAAGCAACATGTTAAAAAAATAGGTTCCGAAGAAGTTATTAGCGGCAGCTTTGCTTTCGAAATGTACGACACTTACGGCTTTCCTATCGACTTAACTCAACTTATGAGTAAAGAAATTAACAAAAGCGTTGATATGGAAGAGTTTCAAAAATTGCTTAACGAGCAAAAGGAACGCTCGCGACAAAGTGCCAACGTAGTTAAAGGCGATTGGGTTGAGTTGATAAAAGACGGCTCATCTGAGTTTGTCGGCTACGACAATACCAAATACAAATCGAAGATTGTAAAATACAGAAAAGCCGAAACAAGCGAAGAAACTTTGTATCACATAATGCTCGACAAAACGCCTTTCTACGCCGAAAGTGGCGGTCAGGTTGGAGATGTTGGCTTTATTAAAAATTCGGAAGAAACAATTCCAATCGTCGATACTAAAAAAGAAAACGACCTTATTATACATATAACAGAACATTTGCCTAAGAACCTAAATTCCGAATTTATCTGTATAGTCGATGTACAAAAACGTAAACATACGGCAAACAACCACACAGCTACGCACTTGTTGCATCACGCTTTGCGACAAATTCTGGGAAATCATGTCGAGCAAAAGGGTTCGTATGTATGCGCCGACTATTTGCGTTTCGACTTTTCGCATTTTCAAAAATTATCGGATGAAGAAATAAAAAAAGTTGAAGTAATGGTAAATAAACTAATACAAGACAACATTACATTAGACGAATTCCGAAATATTGAAATGCAAGAAGCTCAACAAATGGGTGCAGTTGCGTTGTTTGGCGAGAAATACGGCGATACAGTCAGAGTTGTAAAGTTTGGCGATTCGGTTGAATTATGCGGTGGAACTCACGTTAAAGCTACCGGAAACATAGGCTTATTTAAAATTATTTCCGAAAGTGCTATTGCTGCCGGTATCAGACGTATTGAAGCTGTTACTTCCGATAAAGCATGGGAATACATTTACAAACAAAACGAACTTATTGAAAACATAAAATTAACTCTTAAAAATAAAATCAACCCTATTGGTGCAATTGAGCAACTGCAAGCCACCAACGATGAGCAGAAAAAAGAAATAGAAGAATACAGAAAAAAGGAAATTGCTATGACTAAAAATCAATTGATTTCCGAAATAAAATCTGTAAACGAAATTAAATTAATTTCCAAACATTTAGATTTAGACAGCATCACTATTAAAAATATAGCTCAATCGCTCACAGCCGAAACACCCGACCTTATGGTTGTTATTACTTCAAATATCAATCAGAAACCGAATATAGTTGTGGCTTTATCAAGCAGTCTTGTTAAAGAAAAACAACTACATGCAGGCAATATCGTTAAAAAACTTGCAACAATAATTTCGGGTGGCGGTGGCGGACAACCTAATTTTGCTACAGCAGGTGGCAAAAACCCCGACAAAATAAATCAGGTTATTTCTGAAATAAACAACAATATTGAAAATTACCTTGTATAAATAATAAAACAAACAACAATGAAATATTCAGTAATAGAAGTAAATACGCCGCAGACCATTTCGCAATTCCACAAAGTGGTAAGGATAATATATAAAAATGACAAAAACTATATTCAACCTTTAATTGAAACGGTAGAAGGTGTTTTTAGTCCTGAAAAGAACAATTATTTTAGCCACGGAGAAGCAAAAAGATGGATAATAAAAGACCATAACAATAACTTGGCAGGCAGAGTTGCAGCTTTTATCAACAATAACAAAGCTTTTGCTACTGAAACTCCTACCGGCGGAATGGGCTTTTTTGAGTGCATCAACGACCCAAAAGCCGCTTTTTTACTATTCGATACATGTAAAGAATGGTTGTCGTCTAAAGGAATGAAAGCTATGGACGGACCTATTAATTTTGGCGAAAATGACAATTTTTGGGGACTTTTGGTCGAAGGATTTATGCCACAAAGCATTGGTATGAACTATAACCCACCCTATTACAAAAACTTTTTCGAAGATTATGGTTTTACTTTTTATTACGAACAAATAACCAACCATTTAGATCTTACAAAACCTTTTCCCGAACGCTTTTGGAGAATAGCCGAACGTGTCAACAACAACCCAAAATATCGCTTTGAACATTTTACTTTCAAAAATGCCGAAAAATTCGGTAGAGATTTTATGGAAATATACAACGACGCATGGCAATTTCACGAAAATTTTACTCCTATTACAGAAAAACAAGTTGAAAAAATTATCGACGATATAAAAGGTATTGCCGTAGAAGAATTTATTTGGTTTGCATACTGCGGTGAAGAACCCATTGCTTTTGAATTTATGATACCCGATTTGAATCAAGTGCTCAAGTACTTTAAAGGCAAAATTAACCTGTGGGGTAAAATTAAAATCGCTCTTAAAGGAAAGAAAAACCTATTTACTCGTACCAGAATTGTTATTATGGGTGTTAAACCTAAATATCAAAAATCGGGAATAGAATCGGGTTTGTTTTGGAATATGGATAAGGTTATGATACATAAACCTAAATATAAAGAAATTGAAATTTCGTGGGTAGGAGATTTCAATCCTAAAATGAGAGCCATACAAGAAGCTGTTGGATCGACTTTTGCTAAAAAACATATCACATACCGAAACTACTTTGATGACGATGCTGAAATTACCAGATCGACTATAATACCTGTTGATACAAGAAGTTCGACTATAGAAACAACAAATAACTAAATTGAAATTTGAGTGTATTTGAAGCTAATTTTCTGAATTATATTTCGATAGAAAACAATATACAAGTTACGTACAAAATGTTGTAGAGGTAAGGAAGGTCGGTTAACTTTAATTGTTTTTATATTATATAATTACCTCAACAAATTTTCAAAACACTTATTTTATCATAATTTTCGATAGAAATGAAGTAACAGAAATAAGCGAAAAGAAAAAAATTAAAATTTTTATTAATAATTTCGTTTTATATTAAAAAATTATTACTTTTGTTGTCTAATATGTGTAGTAAGTCGAATTTTATTACAAAAAATTAAAAGAAAAAAATAATTAAATTATTAAATAACAAACAATTAACAATTACATTAATCAATTAAATTACACAAAAATGAAAAAAACATTACTTTTCACATTAGCAATGGTTTTTGCTGTAGTAGCATTTTCACAAAAAAATGCAAGATTAGATGCTCAAAAAGTATCTAGGACAGACGCAGCAACATTAATCATGAAATCAGTTGAAAATCAACCTTCAACTCCTATTATTAAGTTAAATCCTAAAAGCTACAGAGCTGGTGGCGAATTAGAAGCAATCTTCATTGGAACGACTCAAAATATTTGGGGACACTTATTAGAAGATCAAAGAAGTATGTACTATGATGTAACTTCAGGTACTATCATGTCAACACGTCGTGGTGACCATGCAACTCCAGGATTTAGTAGTGGCGACAACATTGTGTACGCTTACTCAACCGATGCTGGCGATACTTGGACAGACGTAGAAGCTTACGTTAACGAAGGAAAACCTGCAAGATACCCATCAGGGGTACTTTTCAACCCAAGTGGCTCAACTAATGCCGAAGACGTTTACTCAGTAGTTGCAGGTCCTATGCACAGTGGTGGCAACTGGTCTGACACTTACTTTGCATCAAAAACAATAGGTGGCGAAAACTACAACGTGTTTTCAGATCCTTCCAACGGTCAATTGTTCCGTACATCAATGTTAACAACAACAGACGGAAAAGTTCGTATTGGTAACAACGCAGCAACCTACGTAAGTGGACACATTTATTCATCAATGAAATTAGATTTGTATACCGGAACATGGAACGCTGCAAACAATGCATTTGATTGGAATATGTCCTCAATTGACCCATTGCCATACGTTCATCAAGAATCACCCGGTAGCTATTATGGTTCTTCAGAATTTTGCGCTGCTTTCAGCAAAGATGGACAAATAGGTTACATTGTAACTCTCGGACAAGATGTTAGAGGTGGTGCTGAATGCCCTGCTACTTTCCCTATTGTATGGATGACTGAAGATGCTGGCGCTAGCTGGAACGTTGTAGATTTCTACGATTTAGGTCAATTACCTGCTTTATACCCAATTCTACGCGACTTAGGTAACGAGCCAGGTAGAGTTCTTCCTGTATTTGAAGAATACTATAATGATGCTGATAGCAGATACTTCGGACACGAAATTGACGCTGTTGTTGACGCAAGAGGCAACCTACACTTATTTGCAATGGTATCTTCTAAATATAGCACCCACCCAGACTCTCTAGCTTACTCATGGTCATACGAAAAACACCCCATTTTTGAATTTGAATATGACAAATTTAATAACAGCTGGGGCGCTGCTTTTGTTGACACACTTAACACTTACTCAGTTGGTCCTAAAACAAGTACACTAAGAAGTTCAAATCCAACAGAAGATGGTACAGGCTGGAATCACAGACTTCAAGCTGCTGTTTCAGATGACGGACTTAAAGTTTTCTGTACATGGACAGATACCGACGTTGATTTCTTTACTCAACCTGAATTCCCATATTTTGACCTTAACCCTGACTTGAGAATTTGGTCAAGAGATATTAATACAGGTATGTCTACAGGTCCTATAAACCTTACTCACTATACAGCCGGTTTTGGCGAATCGCACTTCCACCACTTATCACCTATTATTCCTAACGTTGATGGTGAATGGCAAGTTCCTGTTTCGTTTATTAATATTGCCGAAAACGGTAGTATTGACGACCTACCATTACCAATTTACTATCTAAAAGGAATTACTCTAACTGAAGGTGACTACATGTACGCTGTTAATATCGACAATAGCTCACCAATGTTGTCTAACAAAGTTTCGGAATGCTACCCTAACCCTGCAAAAAATAGCACCAATATCAATGTAAACCTTGACAGAACTGCTAACGTATTCGTTTCAGTTAAAGCTGTTACAGGACAAACTGTTTACAACAACGATTATGGTAGAATGAACGCAGGAAATAACGTTATCACCATTAATACTAACAACTTAGCAAAAGGTATGTACATTGTTAATGTTACAGTTGGCGGTGAACAACACACCAAAAAGCTTATTGTTAAGTAATAAATAATAAGTTTGTAATTATCATAGAAGCTGTCCTATTTTTTAGGGCAGCTTTTTTGTTTTTATTATTTATCTGTAATAAAGTAAAGTTATTATCTTTGTGGTGTTTCGTTTATACATCAGCACAGTGAACAAAATTTTAACACTTATAAAAAAAGATATTAGCATTGAGCTTAAAAACAATAATGTTATTTCCGGCATACTGCTTTACGTTGTATCAGGAATATTAATAACATACGTTGTATTTGATGCAAATATCAGCGTAAAAATATGGTGCGTTTTGTATTGGCTAATTTTTATGTTTAGCTCAATAACAGCTGTTTCAAAAAGTTTTGTTCAGGAAGACCCTTCCAGAAATATATACTACTACCTAACAGCTAAGCCACAACATATTATTCTGGCTAAAATATTGTATAATATTGTTCTGCTTTTACTAATTGTTGCAATACATACCTTATTATACATGCTTATGTTGGGAAATCCGATAAATAACATTTTGCTTTTTGTTTCATCGGTAATATTAGGCACATTATGTATTTCGTCAATATTAACACTAATATCTGCCATTGCTTCAAAAGCATCGAATAATTTTACGCTATTATCGATTTTAAGTTTTCCATTAGTACTTCCTGTACTTGTTGTTTTACAGAAACTTACCGAATGGTCGCTGCTTGAAACTCATAGTAATAATTCGTTAAATTATCTGTTAGCCTTACTTTTATTGACTGTTGCCATAGTCGGTTTGGCATATATTTTATTCCCAAAAATCAGCAACGAATAATATATAATAAACAATGAAGAAAAAAATTACCATAAGTTACAAAATAATAGGATTGCTGCTAATTGCATATACTGTTGTATTTGGCTTAACTATTGCCACACCCGACCTGCCCATTATTAAAGAAAGTATAAGAAATTTATTTTTTCATGTAGTTATGTGGATGTGTATGTTCTTTTTCTTTCTAATAAGTGCAGCTAACGGTATTCTTTATTTGGCAAAGCACGATATTGAACACGACATTAAATCGGCAGAAGCGGTTAACATAGGACTTTTGTACGGAGTTATTGGAATTGTTACCGGAATGGTTTGGGCAAACTTTACATGGGGAAAGCCCTGGATAAACGACCCTAAGCTTAACGGAGCATTAATTTCGCTTTGCACCTACTTAGCTTATAAAATCTTGAGAAAGTCAATTGCGTCAAATGAACTAAAAGCTCGCGTTTCGGCTGTGTATAACATATTTGCTTTTGTTATACTAATATTGTTTATTTACGTTATACCAATGATAAGCACAACCACCATACACCCCGGTCAATCGGGCGATGCAACTACAATTTTTACAATAAATAAAAGTATGAGAATGGTTTTTTATCCTTCAATTATTGGAAATATAATTATTGGATACTGGCTTTGGACTCAACGTGTGCGAATAAAAAACATAGAAAACAAATTAAAAAACTTAGAATTAATTTAAAGCATGGAAAACAAACTATTTGTAGTTATTTTGGTAGTGTTAGTGATAATTTTAGCACTTGCCATATATTTGTTTGCTCAAGATAAGAAAATATCGAAGATTGAAAACAAAGTAAATAAACTAGAAGAAGAAATTGAAGCAAATTCTACCGAAAAAGATAAAACTGTTTCTGTAAAACTTAAAGAAAAGAGTAATACTTAATTAATTATGAAAACCACGAATTTAATTTTATTGTTAATCATTGTTGCGTCTGTTGCAATTATAGTAAGTCTTTTTTCAAAATCTAATCCGTATAGCGATTTTGAAAAAGTTGAACAAAACACAGGTAAAGATTTGCAAGTAATCGGAAAGCTATCCGACAAGTATCAGATAATGTATATTGATAGCATCTTCACTTCAAAAGGATTTAGTTTTGGTATGGAAGATGAAAAAGGTAATGTCCGACAAGTATATTATTTCGATAATAAACCAACCGATTTTGAAAAATCGGATCAAGTAGTAATTGTAGCAACTAATCGAAACGACTCTATTATTGCTAAATCCTTGCTGCTGAAATGCCCATCAAAATACAACGAAGACAAAAAACCTGAAGGATTTGAAGATAAAAGCTTTTAACTAAAACTGTTGTAGTAAAAACTATCATTAATGCGAAACTTATATTTATTAGTTTTTTTGCTATTTTGTTCATTCAATTTATTTTCTCAAATAAATAGCAACGATACTATTGCTGACAGAAATGTTCATGCCGACCAACACTCACCCGATTCGGCTGACATCAGCTATTTTATTTACAGTACCGATGCAAATTATACCTTATATAAACTAAACCGAAGTCTGACAAATTTTGAAAACTATCAGCAATTGCAATCTGCAAACAGTTTTTATCAATACAATGGCAACATAGGTTCTGCTGCAACTTCACTTATATTTCCAACATTCTTAAATCCCGATTTTTCGTACAAAAACAACGTTTTCGGCATATGGCAACTCAGTACCGATAGCATAAAAATATATCCAAACAAGTCGTCTTATTCTGAAGCCAAATACGTTTTGGGAAGTGCAAGAGAACAAAGCCTTGATTTTAATATTCACACTCGTCTCGGCAACGGCATATACACCGGAGCTTTTTTAAGATACCGAAACATATACGGATTGTACAACAATCAACGAACATACTATCCGGGCGGTCATCTTTATTTTACTTTCTTTCCCAATAATATTAACTACGGCGCTATCGTCAGTTATCTTAACGATAAATATTTAGCTTTTGAAAATGGTGGCATTGCACAACCCGAACAGTTTTTTAATAACACCGAAACCAACAGAAGTACATTTATTACCAATCTCGGCTCTGCCGAAAATCACGGTAAAACAACACAGATAAGATTACAACAGTTTTACAAATTTTTTAAAAACACAAACGACACTATAAGCAATAGAAAGTTGTTTTTTAAAATTGCACACACTTTTGATTATCAGTCGAATAGCAACAAATATTCGGATAAGAGTCGTAATATCGACTTTTATCCGCAAAGCTGGTCTGATACCACCTACTATTTCGATTCAACAAATTTCAGAACTGTCAGAAATATTTTGTCAATTAATAATATTGATACTTCTAACCATAACAATAAAATATTTACATACAATTTCAGTATTGCTCATAGTTTCAACAAATTAAGCAAACCAAATGTAGAGAAAAAACTATTTTCTGATTTTAAACCGGAACTCAAAATTAATTTATTACTCTTAAAACACTACAATTTAAACTTCATCGGCTCGTACGGAATTGGCAACACGACCAATAAAAACTATGAAATAAAGTTAAATGCCAACAGATATTTTTCAAATAGCAATATTTATGTCGCCGTCAATGCAGATGTGAGTAGTACAATGCCCAACTATTTTTATTTGTGCAACGAAACTCCTTTTGAAACATGGAACAACGATTTCAAAGCAATAGCATTTAATAAATTTGGAATACAATTTTATTGGAAAAACTTGAGAGCAGAGTTTTATGATGCAAATATTAAGAATTATGTTTATCTGAACGAAGAAATAAAAGCTATACAACACAGCGATTTAATCTCTGCGTATGTATTCTCATTAAACAAACTGTTCAAAATAAATAAATTCAACATTGATATAACTTCAATACTACAACACAATAACGATAGCATCATAAATCTGCCTCTGTTTATGGGCAAGATAAAATTAATGTACCAAAACACTTTATTCAAAAAAGCACTGCATTTTCAAGTTGGTTTAGCTTGTACTTATCATACCAATTGGAAACCGCAAGCTTACAGCCCTGCATATGCGCTTTTTTACAGACAAAACAATTATACAGCAGGCAATTACCCTTATGTAGATTTCTTTTTGAATTTGGGCATAAAAAGAGCTAGGATATTTTTTAAATACGAAAATTTAGGGTCTTTCCTATTAGAAAACAACTACCTAATGACACCTTATTATCCCTTACCCGACGCCGGTTTCAAATTAGGAGTCTCGTGGATGTTTTTCGACTGATAGGCTGAGCGTGAATGGTGAATAGTGAGTGGTGAGTGGTGAGTGGTGAGTGGTGGGTGATGAGTAATGGGTGATGAGTGGTGGGTGGTGAGTGGTGAGTGGTGAGTGATGAGTGATGAGTTAGGAGTTAGGAGTTAGGAGTCAGGAGTCAGGAGTTAGGAATTAAGAGTTAGGAGTATTTATACTCGA
>JAQVEX010000065.1 GCA_028697555.1 Lentimicrobiaceae bacterium
TTTCCTGGTCATTTTTAGTTATGTAATCTTCATAATTCAAAGATGCAAGTATTTTACCAATAGCTTTTGCAGTGACTTCTGGATTCCCTTTTGTCTTCAGACGAACAAGCTCTTTAAGCAATTCGTGTGTATAATATGTCTTATCAATATGTTTGCAAGATTTCAAAATTAAGGTCGTATAAACTTCATTTAATTCAGGAATAAACACAATCCAACTAGAAAGCATTGCTAAATTCTTTTGCTCTGCCTCATTATTTGAATTTTTATATTTATCTATCAAGAATTCCCACAAGCCAATTATGATTTTATAAAATTCTCGTTGTTCTGGTTCTGATAAAGTTATTGGGTAGTTTTTTTGTAGCCGAATAAAATTAATTAGCTTACTAATTTGGTCAGGCGAAGCGTGATTTATAAATTTAAAAAGTAATTTCTCAGAAGAAATTGTTTCGTATTTCCAAAAATAAAACGCTGTCAAATGATTAACCAAACCATTATTAGTAATGGATTTTAATTCAATGTTATTATCAATTGCTCTTTCGTAGTGCGGATAAAATATTGTATAAAGTTCTTTGTTGTATGGCGGTCTTCCAAAAGTCAAACCTCCCATAAAAGCAAGCCACTCTCTGTCTTCACTTTTGTAATGTTTTTTTACTTGGTTAATTATCCATTCATAGTCTAAAAAACAAAACTGTTCATAATACATTCCTTCTAAAATAAAACCATCAATAATTCCTTTTTGTAGGGTTTCTTCAAATAACGATTTTATGTCGGTTTCCCATTTTTCTTTGTCTTCTCGTTTAAAAAGATTTCTCGCTCTGTAAAGCGAGTAATCAAGCAAAGCTCTTAAAGATTTCCCTGCTGTTGAATTAAGTGAATATGTTGGGTAATCCATATTAGTTTCTTTAAAAACATCTATACGTTTAAGATTGCTTACAATAATTAAAATAATTTCTTTAGCAAGTGGAAGCAACTCAGTATCAAAAGAGTGGTCATCATTTTGCGTACCGTACGTAAGTATATTTGCTATTGAACCCACAACTAAATCGGAATTAGCTTGCCAATCATCATTCTCAATTTTCAATTCTCCACTATAAAATTTTGGACTTTTTAAGGTGGAAAGACAATATTGAAGAACTTTTTCCCAATTAAATGCTTTTTGTTTTTTCCAAGCTTCACCAAATGCGTTAAGCATGTGGTAAGAATAGATGTAAGGTATATCTTGATATCGCTCTATTTCTGTTGCAAACTTTTCTGGATTTGCTTCCACTGCGTCACCAAATGTACCAGACAAACCACTAATGCTAGGTTCACCAAAACTTCTTTGAGGATTAAAAGTTTTTATGTATTCAACTATTTCTTGATTGTTTTTTCTGAGTAGCTCGTCTATTGTGATAGGAGAAATAGAACCGCTTCTAACGCGAATTTCACCTAAATATTCATAGTGCTCACTTGTAATGTTTAACTCTTTTGAAAGCGTTAAGTATTTATCTTTAAATGGTTCTATTTCTTTTAAAGCGGAATACCAACCAAGTTTCCAATACTCATTTTCTTTTTCTTCTTCAATTTCAACTTGCTTCCCTCGTTCAATAATGTTTTCAATAATTTTAATTTCTTTATTATTCAACGCATTTTGATTTTTATTCAATAAGTCAAAAAGTTCTTTTTGATATTCGTAATATGAAAAGAGGTGTAAATTATCGTTTTCTTTTACTAATTCCCAAAATAATGATTTCGTTGTGTCCCAATTTTCACAAATTACGTAAAGCACAACACGTTTAAAAAACGGAATACGATATTTACTATCAAAAAAAATTGTTTTTAGTAACTTCAATGCTTTTTCAGGATTTTGTTTTGCTTGTTCATCAAGTAAATCACGAAAAATCAAAGAAAAAATATTCAAGACTTTTTCACCTGTTGAATAACGGTCGTCCAATTTCCTGATACTCTTTGAGCTATGTAATGATGTAAGGTCTGTATTTAATGCAAAACACAATTGCTGAAAAGTATCATTGCTTTCAATTGATGGTTTGTAATTTATGTTTTGCTTTTTCAAGATTAAAACAAGTTCCTTCTTTAATTCATCTTCGTTTTTATCTTCCCAATTAGTAAGATAAGAAATTACGTTAGCATCTTCACTATCTTTCAACTTTGATGATATTGAAAGATTTTCCTTTTCAACCTGAATTATAATTTCATATTCAATTTCTCCGTCTTTAAGTGAACTTTTTATTCCCTTTGGATAATCAAGTAGTAAGAATTTAAGCGTTCTACCTAAATTTAAGATAAAGTCGGGTGAACAATGTTTAACTATTTTAGTTATAATATTTCTTTTTTCAAATTTATCGGCTAAAAAGTGCAAATAAACATTTGAATGGTAAGCATTTCCTTCACCATTCCACACATCATTTTTCTCTGTGTTTTTTTCCACTTGAAAAAGATAGTGGAGGATTATTTCGGCTTTTTCAATATCAGATTGCGTAGGTTCATCATTCAAAAATTTAGGTAGAAGTTTATCACACAATTCAGAAGTTTGAAGCATTGTGTCAAACTTGCCTGAAAGCCAAACAGGGATGAAGTGTAAAATTTCCTTTGGAACTCTGTCGTTGGGAATATTTGACAATATTTTGATGAAAATATACCAAGTACGGTAATTATCTTTTGGGTGCTCAGACACATTCTTAATAACATCCAATAACTCGTCAATTAGTTCCGTTTCTTTTCCTTCACTAATTTGAATGGATAACTTTTCCAAATAGCTTAACACTTCCCAAAATGGGATCTGAAATCCATTATTAACCTGAATTGGTTCGGGATTTTTGTCTGGGTCAAAATACCCTTCCGATTTCAAAAAGTTAAACCAAGCCATTGTTCCCTATATTATTGAAGAAATATTGTTTGTAACTATCGTGTGTATTAATTAACAACTTGACAAGTTTTTGCTCAAAAATCGTTGGCGTTTTTTTAGCAAGTATCATATCAAGATATTTGATGTTTTCTAGATAATCTATATCAGGACTATCTACTTTAAACGTGTCATTTATCTTCCTTTCTTTAACTATTTTTTCTTCTTCTTGTCTTTTCTTTTCCATTAAAAAGACTTGAAAACTTGGAAGCTTAGGTCTTAAGTAAACTCCAAATAGCTTACTCCCAAATGGATCTTCATCACAATAGACGTATTGCAAGTTTGCTTTATTAAAATCGTCAATTAGTTGATTGTGTAAATCGTGCTTTTTTGTTTTTCCTTCGCTAAAATCTGCGTAGTTTTTAGTTGAAAAAATGCAATCTGTATAGCCATTTGTTTTAATGTAGTTGATAATAGTAAATATGTTTACCGTATCACGAAAACTGTCGTCTGTATGATTTGGGGCTAAACAATTAAAATTTCTTTCGATTGCACAATCGTAAATTTCTTGGGTTTCTTTCGCAATTTCGGAGTATACTTTCAGAATAGTTTCGACTCTATCTATTCTTTTGGAAACAATTTCTTCAATAGTTTCTGGACGGTATGCTAAAACAATTTCTGGAGTTCCCCGAAGATAGTTAATAACATCATTGTTTAGCATCCTTATGCCGTTGGTTATTTCAAGTAGTTTTTTTGCTTTGTTTCTGTCCCACTCACGTATTATGTTTTCGGGTGTAATATGTGTGAGATATTTATTTTCTATCCAATAACAGATCTCTTCAAATACGTTATCATCATTATGAAGCCCGGTTTTAATCAACTCCAACCAAACACAAGTATCTAAAGTTATATACATCATTTATCAACGAATCCTTTCGTATTATTTTTTAAGGTTGCTATCAACGTCATATTAACAGCACAAACATACAACTTTCAAATATTACCTCATCCCCCTCCTACCCGCACCTACTATAAGCACAATTTATACAGGTTACGCAGCCTTCTTTAAAAATTAGGGTGTCGGTTTGGTTACATTCGGGGCAGACTTTGTCAACTTTGGTTCCGTCGGGGACGAATTTGGTTAGGGCTCTTACAACTCCGTTTTTCCATGTTGTAATGCTGTCGCTGTCGAAACTTAGATTATCAACAAGTTCGACTACATATTGCAAAGGCATTCCGTGTCGCAAAATTCCGGAAATAAGTTTGGCGTAGTTCCAGTACTCTTTGTTGAACGAACGCGACAAACCACGGTGCGTAACTCTGTAGCCGTAGTTGTCTTCGTATTCGAAGTCGTATCTGGCGCTTTCCATATTTTTGTTTTTTATTCTGATAACCCAACCTTTGTGCACGTAGTCGGGGATATAGAAATCGGAACTTTTACCGGTAAATATTTCGTAAGGTCTTTCGTCTAACAGTCCCACAAAGGCTATCCATTTTTCCTTTTCGTTGACAAATCTTACAATTTCAACTTCCAATTCTTTGGGACGCTTTGGAGCGTTGGTTTCGCGGAAATCCGTTTCGTTTTTATCGTCATCGTCGTTGCTAACCAAAACTCCCGAACGTGAGCCGTCTCTGTATATTGTCATTCCTTTACAGCCCGATTCCCAAGCTGTTTTATATACTTCGCTCACAAGTTCCTGAGAAACATTATTAGGCAAGTTTACGGTAACGCTGATGGAATGGTCAACCCATTTTTGAACGGCACCTTGCATTTTCACTTTTGCAACCCAATCAATATCGTTGCTGGTAGCTTTGTAATACGGCGATACTTCAATGATTTTGTCGAGTTCCTCTTTTCCCATGTTTACAACTTCGCTGAAGTCGTAACCTTTAATCCTTAGCCATTCTTCAAATTTGGGATGGAAAACATTGTACTCTTCCCACGAATCGCCAATTTCGTCAACAAAGGTTACGTTGACATCTTTTTCGTTGGGATTAACTTTTCGGCGACGCTTGTACGCAACGTTAAATACAGGCTCAATACCCGATGTGGTTTGAGTACAAATACTTACGCTGCCTGTGGGTGCAATAGTAAGCATGCTTATATTGCGACGTCCGTATTTTTGCATTTCCCCTTTAAGTCCGGGAACTGCGTCGAAAATTCTATTTATAAATGGGTTATTTATTTCGCGATTAAAATCGTAAATCGGAAATGCTCCTCTTTCCTTAGCCAATTCTATCGAAGACTTGTAAACGTTGGTAGCCAAGCATTTATGAACCTCAACGCTGAAATCGGTGGCTTCGTCGGTTCCGTAGCGCAATCCCATTGCTGCAAGCATATCGCCTTCGGCAGTAATACCAATACCTGTACGACGTCCTTTTAGGGTTTTATCTTTAATATTCAACCACAAATTCTTTTCTACTCTTTTGGTTTCGTCATCTTCGGGGTCGCTCTCAATTTTTTCAAGAATTTTATCAATCTTTTCCATTTCAAGGTCGATGATGTCGTCCATCATTCGTAGAGCTATTTGCGAATGGTTTGCAAATTTTTCAAAATCGAATTTAGCTTCGTCGGTAAAAGGATTATCAACGTAGCTGTACAGGTTAATAGCCAATAATCGGCAGCTATCGTAAGGACAAAGCGGTATTTCGCCGCAAGGATTGGTGCTAAGTGTTTTGAAACCTAAATCGGCGTAGCAATCGGGTAAGGATTCTTTAATTATGGTATCCCAGAAAAGCACTCCGGGCTCAGCCGATTTCCATGCGTTATGTATAATTTTGTCCCAAATTTCTTTTGGGTCAACTTCTTTACTGACTTTGGGATTGTTGCTATTAATAGGATATTGCTGTACGTATTTAGTGTTGTTTTTGACGGCTTTCATGAAATCGTCGTCAAGTTTAACGGAAATATTAGCTCCCGTAACTTTATGTTGCTCCAATTTGGCATCGATAAAGTCAAGGCTATCGGGATGTTTTACCGAAATCGACAACATCAAAGCTCCTCTACGTCCGTCTTGAGCAACCTCGCGTGTAGAGTTGCTGTATCTTTCCATAAATGGAACTATACCTGTTGATGTTAGCGCGCTGTTTTTAACTTCGCTACCGGCAGGACGTATATGCGAAAGGTCGTGTCCAACGCCTCCGCGACGTTTCATTAACTGGACTTGCTCCTGATCAACTCTTAAAATGCCTCCGTACGAATCGGAATTCAAATCGCTACCTATTACAAAGCAGTTCGACAATGACGAAACCTGAAAATCGTTGCCTATACCTGCCATAGGGCTTCCTTGTGGAATGATGTATCTGAAATCTCTAATCAATTCAAATATCTGCTCATGCGACAAAGGATTTGGATATTTGCTTTCTATACGTGCAATTTCCGAAGCTATCCTGTGGTGCATATCGTCGGGAGTTCTTTCGTAAATGTTTCCTTTACTGTCTTTCAGCGAGTATTTATTTTTCCAAACATCGGCGGCTAATTTATCTCCATTAAAATATTTCTCCGATGCCAACGACACTTCCTCATCGCTGTACGGCTCATTCATCACTTTTTTCTTTGTCGCATGCTCGGCAACCTTCTTTTCCATATTAACAGTTTCTCTTTCGTTATTTACATTGTCGGAATTCAAATCCGGTCTTTCCCTATTTTCCAAAATATTATCGTACTTGCCTTTTGAGTTGGAAACCTCAACCTTATTGTACGATTGCGAAAATAAATCAGGTATATTCATATTTTAATTTCTTTAAAAAATTGGGCTTAAGTACTTGATTATCATTTTCAAATTATAAAAAAATAACCGAAACGATAGGTTTACAAATTTAATAATGAATTGTTAACTTCCAATTTTCAGTTATTAACAAATTTGAAAATTTAAAATTTAACCTACTGATTATGTTAACGTTATGCCTTTGATAAGTCGTACAAAGCCCTATTTTAGCCCAATTGCAAATTGACTTCCTCGCATTTGATTGAGATTAAAGTCTGTATATTTCAAAATTATTTTTGCCATATCAATTTTTTCCCAAAGCCCAATTGGTTATGTGTCATTTTAATGAAATCGGGATACAGTACCCAAAGGTCTAACTTTTTCAGGTTTGCAATAGGAAATGCTTTTGTGTATAATTTGTGAGCTTCTTTGTACTGTTCATCACCGACAGGATAAGCCTTTCCGGTAATTTGTACTCCTTGAATTTTGCCTACTATTCTTGTTTCCAAAGCAATGCAAACAGACACATTCGGCTGCTGAGCCATCTCGGCAGCATGGCGTGTATCAGGGTCGCTTGTAAAAACAAAAGTATTATCGCTTTTATTATATACGTAGAAACAGGAGCAAGTGTAAGGTATATTTTGATGAGATGTTGCCAATGTAAACACGTGATGTTTTGCGATAAAATCGGTAATTCTATGGTCAATAGCTTCCATCATCAAAGTTTTAAAAATCAAGGCTTAGCGAAAGGTAAAACATAGGCTTTTTAATAACTTTTCTGTCTTGCACTCCCCAAGCCCAATCGGCACGAACAAAGTAACCTAAAACGGTAGTTCTAAGCCCGAAACCGTATCCGGCAACAAGCGGGTCTTGCTGAACTTTTACGCTTACCGTGAGCGGTTTATTGTCGATATATCTTGTAAAATATGTATTATCTTCGTCAAAAGGATTAATTCCTTGCCAAGCAGAACCAACATCGGCGAAACCTACAATTTGGAAGTTGTTTAAAAATTCAAATTTCAGCGGTTTATTCAAAAGGTACTTAAAGACAGGGAATCGTAACTCGGTGCTATAAATTGCAAATGTATTTCCGCTTCTGATGTTTTGTTTGAATCCGCGCATATTGGTAGCCAATGCCTGAAATGCATAATCGTATTTGTAATCGGTAAGAAACTCGGTATTGAATTTCGGAATAATCCAGTTGTCAACTCCGCCAACATAGTACAGCAACCTGTTTCGACCAAATGATGTACTTGCCGAAAACCTATTTGCCCAAATAAAACTTTTGTGTATGGGCAAGTAATTTCTGAAATCGGCTCCAACGACAATCATATTCGTTTTTTCCTTTTCGGATATGGCAAGCTGATAATATTCGGAAAATATTTTGAATCGGGTTCCGTCCAACAAATTCAATCCAAGTTCATTAGTGTTGTCATATATAAGTGCCAATTTTTCAATGCCCCACAAATCGGGTTTGGGTGTGATGTTTGCCGTAAAATATTCAAAAGCTAACGAAACCGGATGGTCGTACTGCAACGATAAAGTGTTTTCCAAAGCCAATATTTCGCTAAAAGGATAGCGAAGAATAAAATGTAACTCGTAGATATGATGCCTAATGTAAGCGTTTGTGTAAGCCATATCAAAGCCCGAACGCCTGAAAAACAACTCTTTATCCAAACGTTTTTTGTAATTGCCAAAACCAATTATGTATTCGTTGTTGACCAAACTTGTGTTTAGTCGAGTGCCCAAAATTATTCTGTAATCTTCTAACAAATCGGTAGCACCAACAATAAGATTGGCATTTGTGGGTTGCTTTTGAAACACCGGACCGGCGTACCCTAAATATGGTTGATAGCTTGTGCTGATTTTTGAAAAATCGAGCTGACTCACCAAATCGTTGATTGAATACTCGACCAAATAGTTTCTTGCCTGTGGCGTACTTAGGTTATATTCCGATTTTTTGTATTCTTCGTAATACAAAGTTTCTTTACTGCTAAAGAAAGGTACACCGCGATTGCTGCCGCTCCTGATAATGCTACTTGAGCTGGTATCTTCAATAATAACATCGTTGGCGTAAACATTAACAAAACGCTTGCGTTTGAAATTATCGCGTTTAATTGTGTCGGCTTGTGTTTCGGCTATGTGTTTTTTTATGCTTAATTCAGTAAAATCCGTTTGGTCTAAGATTCTTGGACTCTTATTTATAGGCACTTGCTTAAAAACCGGCTTATTATTCTCTATAATTTTTACAAGGAGTTGATTGTCAGATAAATCAATATCATAATCGATTATGCTATTATTGTAGTTTGATACAGGTTTGGTGCTGACAAACATTCGATAATGGACTGCGGTATCAACAGATGCTACAACCTTCTGAATATTGGCAATATAGCAGTTGTTTATGCCGTTTTTATCGGAAAGGAATAAAAATTCGTTTTCGTTAAGCGCTTTTGGTAAAGTTTCATTGGCATAAGCCGATTTTTCAACCCTGTAAAGCAGCTTGTCCCTCGATTTGATATTATAAACAAACAAGTCATTTTTCGACATTCCGTTGTACGATTGCTTGTATTCGTCAGAAAAGCTTAGCGTATCCGTTGGTCTGTTTGAGCTAAAGACAATAATATCGTTGCTGACAAACTGCGGATTTAAATCGTTGAATGCATCTTGGGTAATATTTTCGGCTGCATTGGCTGCGATATTGTACAAGTATATATCCGATTGTCCTTTTTTAACAGCCGACATGATAATATTTCTGCCGTTGGGCGAATAATTGAAGTCTAATATTTTTTGAAATCCGAAAAGGTCTTGTTTTGTCCATTTCTGCTCTCTCAAATCATAGAAATAGAAAGAAATTTGCCCTTTATGTTCGTCTATTACAGTTATAATATTGCCGTTGGGGTGCCATTGAGCAATAGGATAATCGGTATCAATCTTATCGCTTGAGCGTATTCCCTGACGAAGCAAACGTTTTTTCTTGCCGTTATTTTTATCCGAAATTAAAAAAAGTTTCTTTATTCCCTTTTTGTTTTCAACGTAAATTACATTGTTGCCGTCGGGACTTACCTTAAGGTTGTAGTAATCCTTATTCTTCTTGACTTTAACCGGAATATTATCGTAATCAGCAAAACTGTCGGCATTAAAATCAAAGTATTGGTGCTCGTACCATTGTTGCCAATCGTTCATAAGTGCATCGTAGGGAACGCTTAAAACATAGTACAATCCTTTTTCTATGCTCCGCATTTGGCGCGTGATAAATAAAATATTGTTGATTTTATCTTTGCCGAATTTCTGAGCAATATATCGCCAAAAGCTGTGTCCGATAAGAACTGCATCTTGTCCGTACAGATGATTGATTTTTTTATAGTTTTTGTTCAGCATTCCTTGGCGCATTTTGTTGTCCATTTCCGAATCCCACTCGGTGCTGTAGTACGAAACCAAACCATCTGTGAACCAGTTTGGCAAATTGATAATCGTGTTGTTTTTAATTTGAGCCGTAACAGAAGTTCCGTAAATTATTTTTTGAGTCAAAATGCGTACTATGCCTGCTCGTATTTGTTGTTCGAAGTTGTTTTTGTCGCCATTGAAGTAAATAAAAACCTTACTTCCGATAATGTGAGTAATTCCGCCTACATTGTACTGCTTGTTCTCCATAAGACCCAAGTTGCTTTGCTTTAGGTCGGAAAGCGAATTGAAAACGATAAATTGCAGTTTGGTATCTAAGGTTGTAGATAATTGCGTTTCAATTTGCGGAATAATACGATGGACGTAGTCGGCGGTGTGCTGCGCCAACTCTTTACCGTTTAAATAAAAATACACGTCGAAACTATTAAACCTGTAGTAAGTCCAGAAAAAATCGTTGTATTGCACCCTATTTTTCCCGAAAGTAACCTGCGAACCGTTGTAAAACTGAGCACTAACAGTATTATAGCCGAAAAATAACAAAATACTTATTATTGCTATGCTTATTCTACGTTTCATAATCAGGTTTAATTGAATATTAGTAATTATTCAGCACAAAAGTAAGGATTTTTTGTTGTATAGCAAGTTAATTTTATAGTGATTGGTGGTGGGTGAATGGTGGTTGGTGAATGGTGAATAGTGATGGGTGATGAGTGATGGGTGGTCGGGGCAATTAGCAATAAACAATGAACAATTAGCCTTTGGCTTTTGGCTGTTAGCCGTTGGCTAATCATATCCAATATCCCCTTTGCTCGCACGCTTTTGTAAAGCGTGTGCAAAAAAACTACTATAATATACGAATTTTGGATTATTTATAATAATCGTTTGTAAGTCAATAATAGAAATATGTAGTATAAATAAAAAAACCGTCCTTTAATTATAAAAAACTAAAGGACGGGATCGTGTGGAGAGCATAGACTCTCCTCAGGCATTTGCAAAATTACAAGAACTTTTCCAAATAGCAATATTTTTTCGCAATTATTCATTTGTCCTCTTTTTTTCCTTCGCTCGCACGCTTTTGTAAAACGTGTGTAAATAATATTAGCTTGTCAATTACAACGCTTAGCAACAGAAAATGTCGTCAACAGCTAACGGCTAACGGCTAATGGCTAAAAGCTAACAGCTAACAGCTAACAGCCAACACGTACCACGCAACCCGCACCACGCAACTCTACACGCCTTTAACAACAATAACAAACTCGCCTTTGGGTTTATTTTCCGTAAAGTACGATTTAAGTTCCTTGAGTGTGCCTCTGCGGGTTTCTTCAAATTTTTTTGTAAGCTCTCTCGAAACGCTTGCCGGTCTGTCTTCTCCCATAACTTCGCAAAGTTGCTCTAAGGTTTTTAAAACTCTATAAGGCGATTCGTACAATACAAATGTGCAGTTTAATTCTTTTAAGAAATTCAACCTTGTATTACGACCTTTTTTATGCGGTAAAAATCCTTCAAAGTAAAATTTATCGGTAGGAAAGCCCGAATTTACAAGAGCCAAAAGAAAAGCCGAAGCTCCCGGAAGCGTATTAAC
Organism: Lentimicrobiaceae bacterium; assembly: GCA_028697555.1. NCBI lineage: Bacteria > Pseudomonadati > Bacteroidota > Bacteroidia > Bacteroidales > Lentimicrobiaceae > Lentimicrobiaceae bacterium. The sequence continues at coordinate 11,534 of JAQVEX010000065.1, forward strand.
CTCAATGCCGTTGTTTATACATTCTCTTACAAGCAGAAAGCCCGGGTCGGAAATGCCGGGAGTACCTGCA